>JBDNAW010000103.1:0-13814 GCA_039768255.1 Akkermansiaceae bacterium
CCCCCCAAAAAAATAACAACGATCCCCCCCCTATGAAAAAAACCCTTAATTTTTTAACTCTAGCAGTCGGCGCGGCAGTTCTCGCTAACTGCTCGTATGTAGGCAGCTCATCCATCTCGAAGTCAAAATCCTACTCATCTTTTAAGTCCCACAGGGACTACCGTAAGACAAGTGAGGTCTACCGCGATGATGCGATCTATCATGCTGCGACTCAGCAAAATTCTTCCATCCGCATCGACCTTTCCGATCAACGCGCTCAACTACTCGTTGGCCCAGATCAGAAAGTCGCCATCGATACTCCAGTCTGCACCGGCAAGGCTGGAAAACGCACTTCAACAGGAACCTATCGAGTCCAAGAAAAAGTCGTTAATAAGCGCTCAACCATCTTCGGTACCACTTACTACAGAGGCCGCCGCGTCCATGGTGGAGATCGTCGCAAGTATAAAGGTCCTCGTGATAAATACGTTGGAGCCTCTCTTCCTTACTGGATGCGCATGACTGGTAGTGGTATCGGGATGCACGGCTCCGGATACGTTTACCGCTATCCAAGCTCAAACGGTTGTATTCGCACTCCACATCACGTCATCGATGACCTCTATCGTAAGATGCGTAAAGGTGGAAAAATCATCGTGGTGAACTAAATTTGCGATTCTATTTCTCATTTAAAAAACGCGTGCTGTGAAGTGGTTACGCGTTTTTTTATGATCTATCTCCTGAGATGGAAAACCCGATTCGATTGTAAGAAACTTCGAATCACCAATTCCTCTTCGGAAAAATCCATCAGCACCGCACCTGTCTCTCCCTGGTTAAAAACTTCGACCCCGAACTCTTCACACATCTTCAACCACCTCTTCGTCGGAGTTTGAAAACTCGGGAAACCTGCCGCACTTTTAATCACCACATTAGCCCCTGTTGCCCGTAAGAATTCCGAAGAGCCCGAGTAAGTGTGCACGTGCTGTCCAATCAGTAAAACATCAGCAGAAAGATCGACTCCACTTTTAATTAATTCTCTCTCCTCTTCCACCCCAAGATCTCCCATCACGAGAACATTCCAACCGTCCCAATTCACCATCAATGCCATTCCTCGGCTGTCTCCCACAGTATCAAGCTCCTCATCCCCATCCTTTATCACGCGTAAAGAAACCTCATCAGAAAGATGATAAAGATACCTCCGGTTTGCTGTCGTGATTCCCCTCGCCTTTAATTTTCCACGCCCGACATAATCTCGATAGCTTGGGCTCCGTGACCAAATCACCGGAAGAAAAGTCTGCTTCGGTGAAAAATCCTGCTCAAAAGAATTGATGGCACCGCTATGTTTTCCGTCAGGATGAGTGACAAACAAGCTCTGAGGATTTTTATCCCACCTCCGTAAAGACGGCCTCACAATCTGTTGATACTTACGGTTATTCCCGATGTCGATCATCACTCCGGAGTCGATCGACAAAAAAGAAGCTGCACCTCCATCTGCTAGATCAAAAACCACCCAATCTGCAGGCTCGAGCCCACTCATCCGATGGTGCCCAAAAGGAATTTCTGCAAACCCTCGCGCCGCTAGATAAGAACTCCGCGCCACATATCCATTTCCTTGGTTGAGTAACTCGCCAACTTTTGGAGAAACCATCCCAACCATCGTTGCTAAAAAACCGACCCCCAAGATCGCAAAGGTAAGTGGCACTAACACAACACTTGCAAATACCGCCACTGGCGTAATCAGGCCAAATCTCATCGCCATCCATGGTAGCGATCCAATCCAAGCAGCAAGCGACGTCGCCATCAGTGACGCAATTTTCCCTCGAAATGATACCCACAGGTTCTCTCTCGAAGTCAGTAATCGCTGAGGCTTAAATGGATCAATCTCGGCTATTCGCCCAAACACTCGATAAGTCAGCCTATAACCAAGTGCGATCGCGCTAACCACGCCATACGACAATTGAAAACCAACCTCTTCGATCTGCGCAGGATTCCAAAGCAGAACAACCACCACACTCAGTGCGAGAGCATTGAATAGTGAAGGACGGCGCCTCAGAAGAAAGGCACTTAAATAAATCGCCGCCATCAGAGAAGCACGCATCGCAGGGGGGTTCCCGCCCGTGATCAACGCGTATCCGAATGAACCAAAAATAATGATCGCTACCCCTTTCCGCCTGGGCACTCGGCAGAATAAGAGCACGCCCCAAATCAATGCTCCTACCATCGTCACATGAAGGCCACTGACCGCAAATAGATGCATTGCTCCACTATGACGAAATGCCTTCGTGATTTCGGAATTCGAACCCGGAGTTTCACCCAAGATCACTGCAACGATAATGGCCTGCGCTTCAGGGTGTTCTACTCCCCGCGTCACAGAGTTCCGCAAAAAAATCCGCCCCTTTTCCGCGTAACGCCAAATCAGAGTTCGCCATGAGGTCCCAATCACGGCGTGCGTCTCGAGATCAACTCCGGCCTCAATTCGGTTTTGCTCCCAAAAATCCAACACCGAAAACTCGCTGGGGTTCCTCGTAATCGATGGCTTAAAATATAAGCCTTCTATCTTCAAAATCACTCCAGGATCTAGCTCCTCCGCATTCTGAATCGCCACTCGATTTTTAATGCCCCCTTCTCTCAATAAATAACCAACGCGTTCACCAGACCAATTTGTCAGCATTCGCCCGACCTCAAGTTCCCCATTCACCGCACGCGAAGACCGTTCCCCAAACTGCGGAACCTCTTGAAAATTCCCACGCCAAAAAACGAGTAGCGTGACTACAAAAATTGCGCTCTTCCAACGAACCCCAGCTCTACTCAACACCAGTCCTCCAATAAGGAAAAGAAGACTCAACCAACCAACTCCGAGACTACTACCAAGCGCTCCGGAAATCGCACCCATCGCCAGCCCTAATAGAGGAGTACCAGCGCAAAAAAAAGCGAGGCGATCACTGATCATCCTCGCTGCTGCTGTTAGAAATTGCATCGAGCAATTGTCTTAAATCTCGCCCAACTCACGAAGCTTGTGAGTCGCGTTCGCCGAGTGGCGAGTCTCTGGAAGTGTCTCAAGCACCTGCTTCAGAATCGCGACACTGCCCTCGTGGTTATCGAGGTCATTTTCATAAATATCAGCAATGCGAAACATAAAAAAGGCAGCATCGTTTTCTCGCCACTCTTTCGACTCCAGCGCTTCCCGAAGAGTCTCAACTGCTACCGCTGGGCTGTTCAGATTCTCACGCTGAATTTTTGCGATCTCCACCATTGGAAAACGATCATCTGGATTCTGTAGAAAAACCTGACGGTAGTTCTTAATCGCCTCGGGGTAATCTCCCTGAGCAACCGCCGCTCGTGCATCATGGAGCGGATCATCCTCCACCTCCGCCGTAGAGCCATACATCTCCTCGGACATCTTATCCACGAATGCTGGCAACACATAAGTCATGACCAAAAAACCAATATAAGCCGTAGTAAGAAGCATCGGCAGAGCCACCGCCATCATCACTTCAGCGGTATTATCTTCATCAGCACCTAAGTTTTCCGCGCTGTCATACTCTGAATTATCATACTCCTCCACGTATTCCTCTTCAGCGTCCTTCGGCTTCTCATCCTTCTTTGGGTTACTAGCACTATTATAAATGATCAGCGTAATGCAGATCAGGACCAAGAGGATGCCGAGATGAATGAGCAATTTAGGATTCATAGGAGGAATTCTATTCTCTAACAGCGTATGATGAAAAGTCTGGAATCCGCTCTCTTGCAGATTAAGACAAAAAAGAGCCGCAGTGAAACACCGCGGCTCTGTAAAAATTTAACTGAATGAACAGCTAAGCTTACTTTGCGTCATCAACTGCAGGCACATGCTCAACGACAGGCACATCCTTGAATTTAGGAAGTGGCTGGAGAGATGGAACATTGGCTTCACCAGTGCAACATCCGCATGAAGTTGCACCGATAGCGGCGAGAGCAATCACAGCGAGAGAAAGAGTTTTGAGAAAAGACATAACGTGTGGGATTGTGAGTGTTTAAAAAAAGAATACTCGGAGCGTAGAATGTCTCCACTCCGAGCAGAACTTTTTAAAGGTCGTAAAATTTACTTAGACGGAACTTCGACAGAAGGAGCTGGAGCTGGAGCTGCCTCTGGAGCGCTGCCGCAAGAGGACAGTGAGAAACCAGTGAGTGCTGCAAAGAGGCCGAGGATGGTAGCAATTTTCATAGTAGTATTTAAGTAGTTAGGTTTTGGGAGTTGTAAGAGAGGGACTACTTCGCTGGAACCTGGTAAGCAGGAGCGGCTGAAGCAGAAGCCTTGTCACAGCAAGAGCTGAGGCCGAAAAGAGCGAACGCGGACGCGCTCACAGCGAGGAATTTAATAAGTGCTTTCATATCTGTTTTTTTAAGTGGTCGAGAAACAGATGAAGATCATCTTTCCTCCTTAACATGACCCTAGAATAAAGAACTCCATTTCCGTGGCAAGGGGATTTATGAAGAAAACGTTCCTAAATAATGAGCAAAAACTCTAAAAACCTACTATTGCAAGAACCCCCACCTTCGCATAAGCCCGCCGCGCTATGAAAAGTCAGCCCCATGTTGCCATCGTCGGAGCCACAGGCGCCGTCGGCCGTGAAATGCTCGTCTGCCTCGAAGAACGTAATTTTCCACTCGGAGAATTGACCCTTCTTGCATCAGCCCGCTCGGCAGGCAAAAAACTCACCTTTCGTGGGGAGGACCTGACAGTGAAAGAACTCACTCCTGAAGCGTTCTCCGACATCGACATTGCCCTCTTTTCTGCAGGTGGCGGGATCTCTCTTGAGTTTGCACCTCACGCCGCTGCTGCTGGATGTGTTGTCATCGATAACTCATCAGCTTATCGAATGGACGATGGTGTTCCGCTGGTAGTTCCTGAGATCAATCCGGAGGCTGTCCATGATCGCCCTAAGAACATCATTGCGAACCCTAATTGCTCTACCATCATTACTTTGATGGGACTCGCCCCTCTTCATCAGAAGTTCGGGCTTACCGCGATCATTGCTTCTACTTATCAGGCGGTCTCCGGCAGCGGAGCTCAAGGTCCAATCGAGCTTGAGAATCAACTCAAGGCAATAACTAGTGGAACTGAGATCGAAAAAAGCGTCTATCCTCACCAGATCGCATATAACGTGATTCCACATGTCGATGTTTTCCAAGACACCGGCTACACGAAAGAAGAGCAAAAGATGCTCCATGAAGGACGGAAAATCCTCGGACTTCCTGAGCTCAAGGTAACCTGCACCTGTGTTCGGGTTCCCGTCATGCGCTCGCATTCGATTTCCGCCACAGCGATCTTTGAAAATCCTCCTTCTGTAGAGGAAGCCAAAGGCGCTTTTGCTCATACTCCTGGCGTTCGCCTCTGCGATGATCCTGAGAACGGACTCTATCCCACTCCGCTTGATACCACCGGAAAAGATGACTGCCTCGTAGGCCGAATTCGTATCGATCAAGTTATCCCAAATGCCCTCGCACTCTGGGTCGTCGGAGACCAAGTTAAAAAAGGCGCTGCGCTCAATGCTGTCCAGATTGCGGAAATCCTATAGATTTTCGCAACTTTCGTGACATCATCGACGTTCTATCTGAGTAAAATAGACGCTCTTCCGATGAATAATTAGGCATTCTCGGGCGACCGTTGCTCAATTATGTCCCAGGATTCCACGGCACCAAACTCCTTCATCGCTCCTTCCATTGAGGAATTGAGTCCCCTCTTCCCTGCTTACGAGATCGAAGCTTTTATCGCTGAAGGCGGAATGGGGGCTGTTTATAAAGCTAGCCAAAAGTCGCTCGATCGTCCCGTTGCTATTAAGATCCTCCCTCGTGAGTTCGGTGCTGATGAGCAGTTCCGTGAATCGTTCGAGGCTGAGGCTAAGGCCATGGCCCGCCTCAATCACCCAAATCTTATTGGCGTCTATGACTTTGGTGCTGTCGATGGCATGCTCTTCATCATCATGGAATACGTGCAGGGCAAAGCCCTTTACTACTCCATTCACAAAAAGGCCATCGAACCAGCCACCGCAACTGGTCTCATTCATAAAATCTCACGTGGTATCGCACACGCGCACGCCGGCGGGATTCTCCACCGCGATATCAAACCGGCAAACATCCTTCTTGATATAGATGCTTCGCCAAAAATCGGCGATTTCGGACTCGCGCGCCCGCTCGACAATGATCACGGCGAGAGCATGACCTTTGGCACACCCGGCTACACCGCTCCAGAGGTTTACAATCGCCAATACCCTATTGATCAACGTTCCGATATCTTCTCCATCGGAGCGATGCTTTATGAGCTTGTCACAGGACGGGCTCCTGAAGAAGGAGCTAGCAATATGATTTCCGGGCTAGATCCTCGTCTTGATAGCATCATTACGAAAGCCACTCACGCCGACCCGAATCAGCGCTATTCAGATATCAATACATTCGCCGACGAGATTGAAAATTTGGCTTCCCTCCTCTCGGGTCCTCGTCTCACTGCTGGACCTCTTGCAAGCCCATCTACCCCTCCCTCTCCTGCCGTCACGCCACTTGCGAGCGCTAAAAAGTCTTCAGCCATACCACTCATCACCATGCTTTGCGTTCTCGTTATCGGTGGGCTCGCCGCCTTGATGGTTTTGAAGGGTGACAAACCTTCGCAAACCCCGAAGAAAGAGGAAATCGCAAAAATCGATCCTACACCGGAGCCAGAACCAAAGCCCGACAAGATCAAACACAAACCTAAGCCTAAGCCCAAGCCCAAGCAAAAGTCGAATCCTGAGCCAATAGCCATTAAAAAAGCCCCAAAGCAAAAGCCCGCCCCCAAGCCGGAACCGACTCTTCCCGAGCCAAAGCCTAAGAACAATCCAGACGGCAAATCACTGGAAGAGCTTAAATCCCTCCTCGCCTCTGGGTCTCGCGACGTCCTCCCTAAAAGAGCGATCCAGCGAGGTGACTCTGCTTACCTTCTCTACCAATCACGAACAACGTGGCGCGAAGCCTACACCATTGCCCAAGAGTATGGAGCCTCTCTCGCTTCCGTGAAATCCGCTGATGACCTCGCTTGGATTCAAGAGAATTTCACCTCCAAGACAATCATTTGGCTCGGAGCGACCGACTCACCGAATGAAGGTCATTGGAAATGGCTCGACCAATCAGACTTCGGCACCTCTCTCTGGCTTCAAGGCTCTCCTGACAATGACGGTGAAGAAGACTTTGCGGGACTCTCACCCAATGGTCTTGAAGACTACAATGGCGAAGCGTCCTGCACCGCACTTTTCGAATGGAAAATGGATGGCTCAAATCCTGGTTCCGATGCCGCTCAGATTGCCCGCACCGCGGCTGACCTAGCCGCAAAAATCCCCCCCACTTTCCCAGTGTTTGCCTACGAATTTGAAGGCTCACGCTACATGCTCATTCGCAATTCGATCAACTTCCACGAAGCCTACAAAGAGAGCCAACCCACCGGTGGCCATCTCGCCGTGCTCTCATCTCAAGCTGAAGCGGATTTCCTGAGTAACTTAATGAAGTCCAGCTTAGCTGTCGATGAATCCTGCTGGTTCGGAGCCTACCGCAATGAAAAAGACCCTGAACGTTGGAACACCATGACCGGAGAGGTCATGACTTTCCACAATTGGTTTCAAAATCAGCCTGATAATAAAGACCAAAAAGAATTCGCACTCCAATACATGCGTAAAAACTGGGGAAACAACCATGGCTTCAACGACCAAGATCCCGGCATTGTCAGCGAATACTACCTCCTTGAATGGTCTCATCCCTCAAAACGTAACTACCCCGGAAAACCCCAAGCTCAGTCTAACGAATTCAAGATCATCGAAGAAATCCGTGAAAAACTTCGGGACAAGCATGAGCGCTCCTACCAACGCTTTCGTAAGAAAAACGATAAACTTGTCTCCGATTGGGTCAAGGACGCCACCCGCTGGGTCGAACGAGAAAAAGACCTCGACGAAGGATTTGCAGAAACTCTGATTACCGAACTTAAAAACGCTGACGCCGCTCACAAACTTCCTGACAAACTCCCTCAGTTTGCCCCCAAAACACTCAAGCGATCCTACAACGAGACCAACACCGAAATCTATGAAGTTTGGACGGACTACGAAGAGGACTTTGATGACGCTCAATCCGACTATCTCGAAGCCCTCCGCAAAGAAGGCCTGAAGGCTCGCAGCCAGGGCCACGACGACCTCGTCTTGCTCATCAACCGCGAGCTCACCGCTACTAGTAGCGAGCGCATTCACATCATCCTCGACGGCCAATACTCGATTCCCGTTCCTGAAGCAAATTGAGCCGTCCCCTTGCGCTCTTCAACACCCACGCTAGGCTCACGGCGTGTCGAAAAAAGCTGTTAAAAAGAAGTCTACCCTCTCTCAAAAATCGACTTCTAACACCTCGCAAAAAAACATCATCCGCATCCGCGGAGCGAAGCAGCATAACCTAAAGGGCATCGATCTCGATATCCCCATCGGCGAGCTCACCGTCATCACCGGCCCCTCTGGCTCTGGGAAATCTTCCCTCGCCTTCCACACCCTCTACGCCGAGGGCCAGCGACGCTACGTCGAGACCTTCTCCCCCTACGTCCGACAGTTTTTCGACCGCATGGATAAGCCCGAGGTCGACCAAATCGATGGCATTCCGCCCGCCATCGCCATCGAGCAAAAAAACACCATCCGCACCACCCGTTCCACCGTCGGCACCCTCACCGAGGTCAACGATTTCCTCAAACTCCTCTACCCACGCCTCGCCACTGGTTACCACCCTCACACTGGCGAAGAAGTCCGCCCTGACACTCCCGCCTCAATTCTTAAATACGCCCTTGAAAACTTTGCCGACGAGCAAGCCCTCATCCTCTTCCCCATCTCCATCCCGCAAGACACCTCTCCAGACGACCTCTTCCCTTTTCTAAACGCTCAAGGCTATCTCCGCATCTTCATCGATGGCGAGGTCCACCGCACCGACTCCTCCCCCAAGCTCAAAAAGCTCCCCAAGCAAATCGCCGTCATCCAAGATCGCGTCAAAATTTCACCGCAGAACAAATCCCGCCTTACCGAATCCTTTGAGCAAGCTCTCAACTTCGGAAAAGGCAACTGCGCGATCCACGGGTCAACCCTCAAAGAATTCACCACTTCTTGGTCTCCCCTACGCCCTCCCACCCCTTCCCTGTTCTCCTTCAACTCCCCTCTTGGAGCCTGTCAGACTTGCCGGGGCTTCGGTCGCGTCATCGGGATCGATCTCGATAAAGCAGTCCCCAATCATCTCCTCTCCCTCGCTCAAGGAGCCATCAAACCGTTCGAAGGTGAGCGCGGTGGCGACTGCCGTAAGGACATGTTCCCGCACCTCAAGAGCGTCGGCATTGATCCATACACTCCTTGGAACGAACTCACCCCGGATCAGCAGCACTGGGTGAAATACGGTGAGCGTAAGTTTTCCTCACCCCTTTCCTCGCTCGAACAATCCGAGTCCCTCTGGCAATCCGGAAAATGGTATGGCATCCAAGGCTTCTTCGACTGGCTTGAGACAAAAGCCTACAAAATGCACGTCCGCGTCTTCCTCTCCCGCTACCGCGCCTACACCAGATGCTCGGAGTGCATGGGAAACCGACTCCAGCCAGACGCCCTCGCCTTCCGCATTCTCGGAAAAACCCTTCCCGAACTCTGGCACATTCCCATCGAACAACTCGTCTTCTTCTTTGACTCCGTCGAAAAAACGCACGGCCCGTTCGATCAATCTACCCAACTCATCTTCACCGAAATTTCCTCCCGACTCCACTACCTCAATGAAGTCGGCCTCGGCTACCTCACGCTAGACCGTCCCGCGCGCACCCTCTCCGGAGGTGAGATCGCCCGCGTAAACCTTACCACCTGCCTAGGATCCGCTCTCACTCAGACCCTCTTCGTTTTAGACGAACCTACCGTCGGACTACACCACCGCGATATCGACCGGCTCACCAAAGTCATGCAGGCTCTCCGCGATAAGGGAAACACCCTCGTCGTTGTCGAACACGATGAAGCCGTTATGCGTGAGGCTGATCACCTCATCGACATGGGCCCAGAAGCTGGAGAAGCCGGTGGCAACATCATTTACCAAGGCCATCCCACTCGTAAAACCGGAAGCCTCACACTTGATTACCTCTCCGGTAAAAACACAATCCCCGTCCCGAAAAAAACGCGAGCTCCAAAAGGCCACCTCTCTATCACCCGCGCGAGTTGCCACAACATCTCCGACCTCTCGCTCGAACTCCCCCTCGGTATCTTCGTCTGCCTCACCGGCGTATCCGGCTCCGGAAAGTCCACCCTCGCCCATCCCATCCTGCACGATAATATTGCCCGCCACTTCGGCATCGTGATCGATGACGAACCAGCCGCGGCTCATATCAACGGACTCGATGAACTCAACGGCGTTCAGCTCATCGACCAATCTCCCCTCTCACGCACTCCGCGTTCCACTCCCGCTGTGTTACTCGGTGCCTTCGAGATTGTCCGCCAGCTCTTTGCCCAAACTCCCACCGCCCGTGCACGCGAACTCACCCCAGGATACTTCTCATTCAACTCAGGCCCCGGCCGCTGTCAGCGCTGCTCTGGAAACGGCTTTGAAAAGGTCGAGATGCAGTTCCTCTCCGATCTCTTCCTTACCTGCCCCGAGTGCCAGGGCTCCCGCTTCACCACTGCGGCGAAGGAGATCAAATACAACGGAAAATCGATCACCGATGTCCTCCAGATGACCTCCACTGAGGCCATCGATTGGTTCGAGAACATCGCAGCGGCGCACAACCGTGAAGCCAATCTCCTCGCCAAAGCTCGCCGTGCCCTCGCCCCGCTTGTCGAGACTGGCCTCGGTTACCTCCGCCTCGGCCAACCACTCAACACCCTCTCCGGTGGAGAGGCCCAGAGGCTCAAGCTCTGCCAACTCCTCACATCCACCAGCGGCAGCGTCAACACTCTGCTCATCCTCGATGAGCCTACCACCGGACTCCACTTCAAAGACATCGAGGTCCTCATGGACGTCTTCCATCGCCTCGTCGATATCGGCTACTCCCTCCTCGTCATCGAGCATCAAACCGATGTCATCAAGAACGCCGACCACGTCATCGAGATCGGCCCCGAAGCCGGAACAAAGGGCGGCACCATCGTCTTTGAAGGCACACCCAAACAACTCGCAAAAAAGAAAACGCACACCGCAAAAGCCATTTCCCCACCTGCCAAAAAACAAGCGAAACGTGCCGCCAAGAAACCCCAACCGCGCAAAAACACCATCGCCCTCTCCGGACTCCGCCATCACAATTTAAAGAACCTCTCACTCGAAATCCCCCATCACGAATTTGTCGTGATCTCTGGCCTCTCTGGTTCTGGAAAATCCACCCTCGCCTTCGATGTCCTCTTCTCAGAAGGCCAACGCCGCTTCCTCGACTCAATGTCGCCCTACGCGCGCCAGTTTGCGAGCCAGCTTGAGAAGCCTGATCTCGATCTCATCGAAGGACTTCCGCCCACTGTCGCCATCGAGCAGCGCATCTCACGCGGTGGCGGAAAATCCACCGTCGGCACCGTCACCGAACTCTACCATTTCCTGCGCCTCCTCTATGCAAAAGTCGGCGTGCAACACTGCCCGCAGTCAGGCGAAGCCGTAGTGTCACAGACACCCGAAGCCATCGGAAAGCAACTCGGCACCCTTCTTAAAAAAGAAAAATCTCTCCGCCTCCTTGCCCCCGTTCTCCGAGGCCGTAAAGGCTTCCACAAAGAATACGCCCAAGCCGCTGAGCGCGCCGGCCTCGTAGAAATGTTCATCGATGGCGAACTCATCCGCACCGAAGACTTCCAACCTCTCGCCCGTCATAAGGCACATGATATCGACTTCGTCGTCGGAACACTTGAGAAAAAATCCGAAGCCTCCGCCCTCATCGCGCAGGCCCTGCAAGTCGGGAAAGGCACCTTCCAAACGCTCGATGCCAAAGGAAAACTCAACCGCTTCTCCACCGCCCGCGTTTCTCCGACCACTGGTGAATCCTTTGAAGCGCTCGATCCACACCACTTCTCCTTCAACTCCCCCCGCGGCTGGTGTAAGACCTGTCGCGGCTACGGTTACCTCAGCGGACAAAATTTCGACTCCTCCGGCTACAACTCTCAAGCCGAAGCCGAAATTGCCGAAGAAAAGTCCCTCAAAGACCCTGAAGAAAAACACGAGTGCCCCGACTGCTTCGGAGCTCGCCTCAAAGAATCCAGCTGCCACGTCTTTCTCCCCATATCAAAAGCCCCCACATCCAAGTCGAAATCCAAAGCCCTCCCCGCAACCAAGACTGAACACTGTGAGCTAAACACCGTAGACGCAATCAGCTTACCTCAACTCTCTTCTCTCTCAGTTAAAGACGCCGCAAAACTCATTGCCTCTATTAAACTTACTGGTCAAAGCAAGCTGATTGCACGCGATATTCTTCCAGAAATTTCTCAACGTCTCGAATTTCTCGATCACGTCGGCCTCGGCTACCTCCAGCTCGATCGTTCCGCCACCACCCTATCCGGTGGTGAATCTCAGCGCATCCGCCTCGCCGCTCAACTTGGCTCAAATCTCCAAGGAGTGCTCTACATTCTCGACGAACCCACGATTGGGCTCCACCCCCGCGATAACACCGCTCTCCTTTCAACACTCCAAGCTCTTAAAGCGAAAGGAAACTCTCTCGTCCTCGTCGAACATGATGAAGACACCATCCGCGCCGCCACCCACCTCATCGACCTCGGGCCAGGAGCTGGCATCGAAGGTGGAGAAGTCGTTTTCCAAGGTATTCCCCAAAACGCAACTGCCCAAAACTCACCCACCATTCACGCCCTCAAGAATCCCCTCCCGCATCCCAGCAAGGGCAGACGTCGCAAGCTCCTCAAGGCCAAGAAGAACTGGCTGCACCTCAAAGGCTGCACCGCCAACAACCTCAAAAATATCGACGCCCAATTCCCCCTCGGTGCCCTCACCGTGCTCACCGGCCCATCCGGATCCGGAAAATCCTCTCTCATGCGCGGTTGTCTGGCGGAAGCAGCTTCGGATATCGAGGGCGGCCACTTCCAAAAAGCATCTGGTTTTGAAAACGTGAAACACACGTTTGAGGTCGATCAATCCCCCATTGGAAAAACCTCCCGGTCCTGCCCGGCTACCTATGTCAAACTCTTCGATCATATCCGCGCGCTCTACGCGCAGCTCCCGGACTCCCGCATGCGCGGCTACACCGCCTCTCGATTTTCCTTCAACAACAAGGAAGGCCAATGCCCCGAATGCAAAGGCAACGGCCGTATCAAGCTCGAGATGGACTTCCTCCCCACGACTTGGATCGACTGCGAAGCCTGCCACGGCGACCGCTACAATCCCGCCACTCTCGAAGTCTTTTACAATGGAAAAACCATCGCGGACGTCCTCCGCATGAATATCAAAATGGCTGCCGAATTCTTCGAAGCCCATCCCAAGCTTCAAAAGCCTCTTCGTCTCCTCGCCGAAACCGGCCTAGGCTACCTCACTCTCGGCCAACCCAGCCCCACGCTCTCCGGCGGCGAAGCGCAGCGCCTCAAGCTCGTCACTCAACTCGTAAAAGGCCGAGTCGACCTTACCAAAGTCCGCCCCGGACCAAAAAACCTCTACCTCATCGAGGAACCCACCATCGGCCTTCATCAACAAGACGTCGCGAGACTCATCGATGTCCTCCACCGCCTCGTTGATGAAGGTCACACCGTGGTTGTTATTGAACACCACATGGATCTGGCCGCCGAAGCCGACTACCTCATCGACCTCGGCCCCGAAGCCGGCCCCGCCGGCGGTCAAATCGTCGCCTCCGGAACCCCAGAGGAAGTTGCTCAATCAAAATC
>JBDNAW010000104.1:0-42008 GCA_039768255.1 Akkermansiaceae bacterium
GGACAAGGAGGTGGACAAGGAGGTGGGTAAAGGTTGTGAGGCGGTTTCGTGATTAAATTCTTAAGGGAAGAGTTTAGTCAATTCAATCATCCATTCTCCAAGTCATCTGAATATACGATTGATTCCAAGGAGGTGGTCCGCCTCTCGATCTACCGGAGCATCCACGGTTCTCTCTCGAGATGGAAACCGCTAAAGCTTTCAAGAAGGCAAGATACCGTGATCGCTTGAGCTACCGCACAATCACACGAGTGCCCGGTCGCGCGAAACCAGAAAAGCGTGCGGCATCCCAGTTCGAGAGACGATAACATCCCGCGCTCTCGGCACGGCCAATCGTCCTCGGGTTTGAGGTCCCGTGAATCCCAATTCCAGATTTCGTCAGCCCTGCCCAAAGTACGCCCACAGGATTATTTGGTCCCGGTGGGATCTGCATATATTCACCCCCTCGGACCCCAGTCTCGAGGAAACTCTTATCGTAGCGCCATTCTGGGAGCTCGACACAATTTCGAATCGCCCAGTTTCCTCGGTGGATGAATTTCTCCTGACCCGGAGTCGTGGGAAACATCGCAACCATCGCACCCTGCGGAATGCCTTCCTCGTCATCTTCCACAACTACAGCCACTCCCGGCGCCACTTTCACCGCGACTGATGGATCGTAAATAAAAATTTGCTTTCTCGAAGTATCGACCACAATCGTTCGATTGCTGAGTTGGTCTTCCTTCTTGTAAGAACGACCAACGGCGAGATTTTCAATCAGGAAGGGCCGAATATTGGGAACCTTAAGCGACTGTCGAGGCTGTAAATTCTGCATTTTTTTTAAACCATTGAGTTCAATGAGAAAACTATCGGAAGTGTGATAACGCTCAGCCATGAACTCGAGGTAGGACCGGTAGGACATCATCTTTTCCAGCGCCTGCTTCTCACGCTCGGTTGGGAGCTTTGGATTCACATACTTTATCGCAAAAGAAGGGACCGTCGCGGTGGCATAAGGCGTGGGCACTTCCATTTCCGCGTCCTCTAAAATAACTCTCCAATTTCCAGGTTGTCGTCCTTGCACACGGTTGTAAGCGTAAACGGCTCCGGAAGTAAACTTCCCTGGCTTCCCATCGAGGAATCCTGGGCCGAATCCTTTTTGATCGAGGAAGATCTGCACGCGCAAGCTGTCATCAACCGAGGTCGGCTTTCCTTCATCAGCGATGACCGGGGCAAAGAGCAGAGGAATCATCAATCCCAATGTTTTCATGACATGAGCTTAACCGATCTTAATCAAAAGACGACCGCCAACTTTCTGATACTTGGCACCCAGTGCTTCAAAGAGAAGTAAAACCCCACATTCGACTTGAAAAAAAATACAAAAGATTAAAATTTCGCCGACAAAACCAGCGCGCCCGACGCTTACATCGTGCATACAAACATCACCTTTGAGAAATGATCGAAGTTAAAGACCTCACCAAACGATTCGGCCACAAAGTGGCCGTCGATAACCTCTCCTTCTCTGTTAAAAAGGGCGAAGTTTTGGGATTCCTCGGACCCAACGGAGCCGGAAAATCCACCACCATGCGTATGGTGACGGGTTTTCTCCCTGTCACAGCAGGAGAGATTGAAATTGGCGGTGTTTCCGTCATCAAGAACCCTCAGGAAGCAAAGGCCAAAATTGGCTACCTTCCCGAATCCGCTCCACTTTACAATGATATGACCGTTCAGGGCTTCCTGAAGTTCTGCGCCTCTATGCGCGGATTCAGCGGCAGCGCTCAGAAGGACGCGGTCGAAAAGGCGATTGAAACGACCTTCCTCGAAAGCGTTGCGCATCAATCCATTGATACCCTCTCAAAAGGCTATCGCCACCGCACCTGCCTCGCGCAATCACTTCTCCATGATCCTGAGGTCCTCGTGCTCGACGAGCCTACCGATGGACTCGACCCCAACCAGAAGCGAGAAGTTCGTAAGCTCATCCGCACCCTTGGTGAGGAAAAAGCGATCCTCTTCTCGACCCACATTCTCGAAGAGGTGACCGAGGCCTGCACCCGCGCCGTAATCGTTGACCAAGGAACCATCGTCTCCGATGGCACCCCAGCAGAACTTGCCGCTGAAGGTGGTGGTTCACTCTACGACCTCTTCCACAAAGTGACCACCTCAGACGTTTCCGCTAGCTAATACTGCAAAAGACCATGAATACTTGGACCATTTTAAAACGCGAACTCTCGAGCTACTTTTCTCAGCCGACAGCCTACGCAATCATTGTGATCTTCAACCTCCTCTCCATCGGACTGATGTTCACCTTTGGCCGTTTCTGGGATTTCCAGGACGCGAGCCTGAACTACTCCTTCTTCTGGTGGCACCCGCTTCTGCTCATGATCCTTGCGCCTGCAGTAAGCATGCGCATGTGGACGGACGAGCATCGCTCTGGCACGATCGAGCTTCTTGGCACCATGCCTCTCTCGATGCGCTCCGCGATTCTTGGAAAATTCTTCGCCGCGGCGATTGTTTGGTTATTCGCCCTCCTGCTGACTTTCCCCGTAGTCACGTCAGTGAACTACCTCGGCGACCCTGATAACTGGGCCATCTTATCCGGCTACATCGGAAGCTTCCTCGTCTGCTGCACCTTCTTGGCGATTACCTCTCTGATCTCGGCCTTCACTCGTGATCAAGTCGTCGCGCTCATCATTTCCGTAGCGGTTTGCTTTTTGCTGACGGTCTGTGGAATTGATCAAGTGATCAACGAACTCCGCCGTTCTTGGGATAAAGAAAGCATCGATGTCCTTTCTGCCATCGGAGTTTACTCTCACTTTCAAGAAGCCACTCGAGGACTCATCCGTATTCCGAGCCTCCTATACTTCCTCGGCCTCATCTCCGTGTGCCTCGTCGGCACTCATCTCGTTCTTAAATCCCAACGTGCTTAATTCTCACCTTTAGTTTTTTAAACACATGAAAGCTTTTAAACTCATTCTCACCGGCATCGCCGGAATTGGCATTCTTCTCTTTCTCCTCGCCTTCGCGGTGGGAGCTCTGGAGTCGATCCAATGGCCCGCTCTCATCATCGGCTTAGCCGCATTGTCCTTTGCCCCAGATAGCCGTGTCATTCGGGCCGCCTTCGGCACCGTTGTTCTTGCCGTTCTCGTCTTCTTCATCACCCAGCTGATCGGAGAAACTGGAATCGGCCGTAAGAATATCGACCTCACCGAAGACAATCGCTACACCCTCAGCGAGGGAACCAAAGCGATCCTCTCAGAGCTCGAGGACCCCATCGTGATTAACTACTACGTCAATCGCGACATCCGTTCGACCCCTGCCGACATCAAACAATACATCCCGCGCGTCGATAACCTCCTCAAGGAATTCGAAGGCCTCGCCAATGAAGGAAACATCACCGTCAACTTCATCGACCCGAAGCCAAATACCGATGAAGAAGACGCAGCCGCGCTTGATCAAATTCAACAATTTCCAGTTTCCCAGGAAGAAAACCTCTTCTTCGGAGCGTCCGTGACTTGCTGGGATCAGAAGACTGTTCTGCCGTTCTTTAATCCTCAAACCGAAACCCAACTCGAGTTTGATCTCATCTCTGCGATCGCTGAAGTTTCTGCTCGGAATAAACCGACCGTTGGACTCGTCACCCCACTACCTGTTGCGACTGGTGGCCAGACCGGACAAGGTTGGATTTTTGCCCAGTTCCTTCGTCGTGCCTACAACCTCGCCGACCTCGGCATGGGCGTGACTAACCAGCTCAGCGGAGTTTACGAGGCCAACGAATGGGGCGAAGCTCCTAACTATCTCGACCCGGAAAAAATCCCCGTCGTTTTGGTCATTCACCCAGCTTCAATCACTCCAGAAGCAGAGTTTGCGCTCGACCAATACCTTCTCCGCGGAGGCACTGTTGTCGCCTGTCTTGATTCTTACTCGATCAATGCCGCTCAGAGCTCCCCCCGCCCTCAATTCCCCGGCATGCCTCCTCAGGGTGGCGGAATCGCGACTCAGTCTTCACTCCCGAAGCTCCTGGAGCACCTCAAAGTGACCTTCAGTGAAGACAAAGTCCTCGCAGATGGAAAATATGGTGTTCAGCAAAACCCAACCATCTTGAACCTCAACAACGAAGCGATGCCCATCGAGGATGACCTCGCAATCGCTTCCATCGATCAACTTCTCTTCGGTTACTCAGGTGCCTTTGAGCAAATCAATACAACCGGGCTCGACATTTCCCGTCTTGTGCGCAGCTCGCGCCAATCTGACCTCGTGGAATCTGCGAAGGCGACTGATAACCGCTTGGCTGCACAGCTCGGCCGTCAGCTTCGCTCGAAAGACCGAAACTACGATCTCCTGGTTTACCTCAGTGGTCAGTTTACCACCGCCTTCCCGAAAGGTGACCCTGCGAATCCTGAAAAAGCAGAAGTACCACAAGAAACAAGTGAAGAGAAAGCGGAGAAAGAAAGTGAAGAAGAGAAGCCCATCGCTCAAACTGGCCTAAAAGAAGCTTCCGCCAAAGGTCACCTCTACCTCTTTGCCGACTCTGACTTCCTCTCAGACGGAGCCGCTTACCGGCTCATCCCAATCGGCGGACAGCGCGGTGGTGGGATTCCACAGCAGCTCTCGGATAATGGACCGCTCGTGTTCAACATCCTCGACCAAGCGACAAACTCCAAGCACCTGATTGGATCCCGAGCTCGCACTCCGAACTGGCGACCTTTCACTGTCTTCCAAGAAATGAAGGCAGAAGCTGACGAGGAGACCGGTAAGAAGATCGAAGAAATCGAGAAGAGCCTAGAAGATCGGAATAAAGAGATTTCCAAGATCATGGCCAAGCGTGGAGATCGCGGCCAAGTCTTCCTCAGCGAGACTGAGCAAGAGCGCCTTGAAGAACTCAATCAACAAGTCGTCGACTCCAAAAAGGAAATTCGCGAACTCGAAAAAGACAACCAATCTGAAATCGATGCCATTAAGTCCGGCATCTTCTGGAAGTCCATCGTGACCGTTCCCATCATCGTCATCCTCTTCGGATTAGGAGTCTTCCTCTTTCGTCGAGTAGCCACTCAAGCCCGTTAACCTATCCTAGAACTCCAAACTTTAATCATCAGAAAATCATGACACGAATTCATCTTTTGATCCTCTGGGTTCTCTCCCTCGTTGCCGGAGCCATTCTTTTCAGCGTGAAAGGCTCAAAGCATCAAGCCACGGAGGAATCCACCATGCTTGCTCAGGGAGACTCTGTTCTCACTGCTGATCAACTCCGCACCTCTTCTGGCCTCCGCGTCCGTAAAGGAGATGAAACTTCCAGCCTCATTCTCAATGAAAAAGGCTGGGTTGTTTCTGAACAGAAAGATTTTCCTGCGAACATCGAGACACTCAGTGCCGCCTTCGATACCCTTCGTAAGCTAAAAATCACACAAGGTCTACCTGCTGGCCCAGAGGCGTGGGAACGCTTCGGTCTCGACGAGAATGCCGAGAAGCAAGCTGACAAACCACGCATCCTTTCCGTTCTCGCAGAAAATGGCAGCGATGCCCTCACCATTTACATTGGAAAGCAGCGTGAATCCAACACTGGCGCGCAAGGCCCGGGCGGACGTTTCATCCGTCTTTCGAGCGATGACTCCACCATCTATGTCGTCGAGGAATCTTTCGATCAGATCTCTGCCGCCTCAGACGCTTGGATCAATAAGCAGCTTCCAAAAGTCGATGCCCCGCTCAGCGTTTCCGTGAAACGTGAATCTGGCGACAGCTGGACTGTTTCTCGTAAGACCGCCGTCGGAGACATGATTCTCGAAGACCTCGATGAAGGGAATGAAACCATCGTCGCTCAGACCGCTCCTCTGAAAACAATCTTTAGCGCCAACAGCTTCACCGAGATTCTCACGGAAGACGAAGTCCACAGGCGCAAGGCTGTTGGCGAAGGGCGTGAAGTCACGATCGTCACCGCTTCTGGAATCACCTACCTCTTCTCACTCATTCCTGAGCTGAAAGAAGAAGCCGAGAAAAAGGATGATGATGATCAGACAGTGAAGCCTGATAGCCGGAACTACATCGTCAGCATGAAGATGACCTCTGGCCCCAAGCCTCCTGAGAAGCCTAAGGAAGACGCCACTCAAGCTGAAAAAGCTGGCTACCACGCACTTGTTTCAAACATGAAGAACATCGAGAGACAATACGCCAAAGACAAGAAGCTTGAAGGCCGTTATTTCCTCGTTCCAAATTTCGTCATCAATGCTCTCACCAAGCAAAAGTCGGAGCTTCAACAGAAGGTCATCGCTAAACCGGAAGCCACTTCTCCTCCCGTCTCTAGCGAAAACCAACCGGCCAAACCACCACTCGCACCAAACTTCATCCCCGGCGGCCCCAATAATCCACAGCCTGCGAATGGACCACAGCCGCGTAAAAGAATTGAAGCGGTGACTCCCCCAATCGCGATTCCTCAGATTCCTAAAAAGGAAGAAGCGAAAGAAGAGCCCAAGCCGAAAAGTGGGAATTAATCGTCTAAAGACACACAAATTTAAAAATCCAGCACCGCAAGGTGCTGGATTTTTTTCTGCCCCAACAAAGAACGACTAGCGGCTGAATAAGTTCAGAATCCCATCGATTCCTTTATTCTAGCTCGTCTCGAAGAGGAGAAACTCCAGCCCTCACCGGCAGCCGATCCCATCACTCTGAAGCGCCGACTCCAACGGCTTCCAAGGCGACCCCAATAACCTCCACTACCCGTGGCGTGACTATGTCATTCGTTCGCTCAATGAGAACAAGCCAATGACCCAATTCATCACCGAGCTATTGGCTGGTGATCTTTTGGAAAACCCAAGCGATGACCAACTCGTCGCGACTGCATTTAACCGGATGCATCCTCTCAGTAATGAAGGCGGAGCAATCAGAGCGGAGCTCACCTACAACTATCAGGGTCGTCGTTTCCGCCTTACCGATGTCCATGGACACGTCGTGCAGAGTATTCTTACCTAAAGTCTAAGTAAGTGGGGTCTTCTTTTTCGAAACCGTAATATGCGGTGGGCGCAGATAAAAAGCTTCAGCTGGAACAGCGCTCATTGCCGCTTGCTCTTCTTTACTACGAGCAAGCCAGGCTTTTAAAAGCCCTGATGCCGTCGGAGTCACCTCTTCGATCTCATGATCAGGAGCACTGAGTTTTTCAGCTGATTCGAAAGTCCCCTTTCGGCCCTCGCAATTCGAAAGCCGCACGGAAAGCTCAGTAGGCGGGATGAGCTCGGGTTTACCACCGATCTTCATGAGGAAAAAAGCACCCCGACGTGCGTCACCAACGGCCCAAGAAAGACCGGGAACACCCTCAAAGGAGCAGAGTCCCGCCACCGAACAATCGTGAACCTGCCCAATGGCCTGCGCCGCGGCAATTCCGACACGCGCGCCATTATAGCTCCCAGGGCCCGTACCCACCACAATCTGCGAGAGCTTTTCTCCTTCCGGAAGATTCGCAAGAACCTCTTCCAGAGGACCAAAAAGATCGACTTCTTGAGAGCGCTCACTGGTAAATTTTCCTTCTGCTACAAGGGTGTCACCTTGAGCCAAAGCGAGGGTCGCTTCGGGCACGCTGGTTTCCATCACGAGAGTCCAATTTTCCGGCACCTCAATAATCTGTCAGACACTTCAGAAAGGCTAAATAAAAAAAACATTCTCCTTGTCGGAAACCCTTGCGCGGTCCCAGCCACCGCCCTATTCCTCCTTGAGTTAAAAATCGAAAGTCCACACCTCATCTTTATTTACTATGTCTGATTACGCTAAAGGTCTCGAAGGAGTCATCGCCAATGAATCCGCTCTCTCAAAAGTAGAAGGCCTCGACGGCCGCCTTTCTTACCTTGGTTACAGCATTGATGATCTTGTAGAGAACTGTTCTTTCGAGGAAGTCACCCACCTTCTCCACCGTGGCAAACTCCCAAATGCCGCTGAGCTTTTGGCTTTCGAACAAGAGCTCCAAAATGATCGCGAGATTCCACAAGGCGTCATCGAGTTCCTTCAATCTGCGCCGAAAGACGCAAACCCAATGGACGTGCTCCGCACTGGAGTCTCGATGCTCGGCCTCACTGATAAGCGCGCCAAGATCGGAGACCCTGATCAAGAAGCCAACCGCCACGTCGCGCTCTCACTTGTAGCTAAGACTCCAGTCATCGTGGCCTACTACCACCGTGCGCGTCAGGGCCTCTCCCTCCCACCTGTTCGGAATGATCTCTCAGAAGCAGGTCATTTCCTATACCTCATCACAGGTGAAGAGCCTTCAGCGGCAGCGATCAAGACACTCGATGTAGCCTACACTCTTCATGCCGATCACGGGATGAATGCTTCCACCTTCTCCGCACGAGTGACTATTGCGACACTCTCCGATTTCTACTCCGCAGTGACTTCCGCAATCGGCACCCTCAAAGGTCCACTTCACGGTGGTGCAAATGAAGGCGTGATCAAGATGCTCAATGAAATTGGCGATCTCGATAAGGTTGACGCCTTCGTCGAAGACTGCCTCGCGAATAAGAAAAAGATCATGGGTATCGGTCACCGCGTCTACAAAGTGCTCGACCCTCGTGCTCCTCATCTCCAGAAAATGGCGATCAAACTCACTGAAGAGCTGGGCGAGTCAAAGTGGATCGAGATGTCCGAGCGCATCGCCACTCTCATGCGTGAGAAAAAGGGCCTCAACGCAAACGTCGATTTCTACTCAGCTACTGTTTATTATTCTCTGGGGATTCCGACTGATCTCTTCACTCCGATCTTCGCGATCTCCCGGATGGCTGGTTGGACCGCTCAGGTTCTTGAGCAGCTCGAGGACAGCCGCCTCTACCGCCCGCTCACCAAATACGTTGGCCCTGCAGAGCTTTCTCCAGTGCCTCCTATCAGCGAGCGCTAAGCCCGTCCCAGATGGAGGTTACCGCTCAGAGCACTTTTGATGCTGCAATGCTCAAGCTCGGCTCGGCCCTGCACATGAGCTACCGGCATCCGATCTTTGTGAAGATGCGCTACCTGTATCTCCTCCTCATCCCTCTGGGAATTTTCGTGCTCTCTAAAGGAGACAAAGCCTTCGGCACTGTCTTTATCATGTCCGGCGCCATTCTCTTTCTGAGAAAATACTTTTGGCAGTATCGCCTCATTAAGGGCGCAATTTCATCTCCCCAAGCAGGTCACGCCATCACCACCGTGTTTTCCGAGAAGGGCCTCCACCAAACTTCAGAGCTTCACGAGGTGGAGCTCAAATGGGGCTCTTTCTGTGATTGCTACATCTCACCAAAAGCACTTTTACTCTATCCTCAATCTCACATGTATTTGATCTTCCCCCGGCAGGCCTTCGCCTCTCAGGAAGATTATGAAGTCGTCTGTAAGACGGCAGGCAAGCAGGTGAAGACCCTTAAGAAATAAGCATCCTTGGGGGCTCCAATTCTGTCAAAAAAAACTGCGTAAACGCATCTCAACGAGTATCGAAGGAAATTTTTGAGAACACAGATTTTGACGGATTCTCACAAATTGCGCAGATTCCCTAGCGATGCCCACCCTCGTTCGACTCTACCGCCTTTTGGTAATCGTTGGCATCGCGTGGCTCATTAAGACACCAGTCATTAAAAAAGAGCTCCCTCCTCTTGAGGAATTTTTCCCCAGCGCGGCCTCCCTTTCACCCAAAACAAGCGAAGTGACTGATGCCAATGGGAAGCTCCTCGGCTTCCTCCTCACTACTCTTCCGGAAACTGAGCATATCCGCGGCTACTCTGGCCCAAGCGATATCGCAATCGCTCTCGACCCTACCGGCCGACTCATCGAGGCCCGCGTGCTCTCTTCTCCCGATACCGAGGACCACCTTCAGTCTGTCATCGATGACGTTACTTTCTGGGAAGCGCACCTCGGGCTCAAGCTCAGCTCACCTGGGAACCCCAAGATTGATGCCGTCTCTGGTTCTACTCTTACGAGCGTGGCCATTTCTCGCAGCATCATCGAACGACTCGGCGGCCAAACGACCTCTCAGCTTTTCCCCACCGACATCCTCCTTGCTGAATTTCCTTTTCTCCTTCCAGATGCCATTTCCATGGAAGATCACCCCGAGTGGCTGGGCGTGAAACAGCTTTTTGATTCGGATAAAAAACTCATCGGTCACGCCCTCCGTACCGCTCCCCAGTTCGAATACCTCAAAGGCTTCCAAGGCCCAACCGATACGCTCATCGTTCTCGATGAAAAAGCCGAAACCGTCACCGGACTCCGCTTCCGCAAGAGTTACGACAATGAGGATTACTACGAGCGCATTCTCGAGGATGATGACTACCTTCAACTCTACAACGGTAAGACGATCCAAGAAATTATCACCAACGAGGAGACGACCGAAGGTGTCTCCGGCGCCACCGACACCTCTTGGGCCATCGCCGAGGGAGTAAAACGCCGGCTTGCGCGCTTCGAAGATGATCGGACGCTTCAACCTTTTCAAATCCCGTGGCGGAACCTTGGCCTTGTTCTACTCACCACAGGAGGACTCCTCTTTTCTTTCACCAGACTCCGTGGCTCAGCTCGCGCACGCCTCGTTTGGCAAATCATCGTGGTTGTCACTCTCGGCCTGCTCCTCGGCGATCTCCTTTCCCAAGCCCTCTTCATCGGGTGGGCCAAGCACGGCCTCCCTTGGCAAGACTCTTGGGGGCTTCTCTTCCTCGCTACAGCCGCCCTTCTCATTCCATGGGCGACCGGGAAACAGCTCTACTGCCACCAACTTTGTCCGCACGGTTTCCTCCAACAATGGCTCGGTAAGCTTCCAATAAAGCCGATCAAAGTTCCGGCTTCCCTACAGAAGCTGCCTTCCATCCTGCTCATCGTGATCGCGCTTCTCGCGATCACCTCCACAACAGCCAACTACGCTGACTTCGAGGCCTTTGATGCTTGGCTCTGGCAAGCTGCCGGCATCGCAACGCTTACCATTGCAATCATTGGCCTGCTCTCCTCCCTTTTGATCCCGATGGCATACTGCAAGTATGGCTGCCCAACCGGAGCGCTCCTCAAATTCCTCCGCCATACCTCAACAGGGAATCAATTCGGACTCCGCGACGGAATCGCAGGAATCCTTCTCATTTTGGCGTTTTACTTGATGTAGCGCCCACCGCGTTTGCCAGAGATCCATTTCCAAGCGCTCTCGACCATGGGCCGAGGCGTTTTGTATTTTGCCTCCCAGCCGAGCATTTCTTTCGCTCCTTGCGGATCCGCCATGAGATGAGTGGCATCACCCGGACGACGCTCGCCATATTCCACTGGGACTTTTTGACCAGTAACCTCCTCGGCAACATCGATAATCTCTTTTACCGAGAAACCAACTCCAGTGCCAAGGTTACAACAAACGGAATCCTCACCCTTCATCATCTTACGAAGCGCCGCAAGGTGTGCCGTAGCGAGATCATCGACGTGGATGTAATCGCGAATGCACGTTCCATCCGGCGTGTCATAGTCCGTGCCAAAAACCGTAATTTTATCGCGCTCTCCATTAATCGCCATCAAGACGAGAGGAATAAGGTGCGTTTCGGGGGTGTGATCTTCGCCAATCGAGCCATCAAAAGAAGAACCGCTGGCATTGAAATAGCGCAGGGCCGCAAATTTCAGGTCCCAAGCTGCGTCGCAGTCTTTTAAAATCCACTCCACCATCAGCTTACTGCGACCATAGGGGCTGACAGGATTTTGTGGATGATCCTCGGCAAGCGGAAGCTTCACGGGATTCCCATAGGTGGCGCACGTCGAAGAGAAGACGAAGGCCTTGACGCCATACTCTTTCATCACCTCGAGAAGCACGACCGGCTCCGCCACGTTATTTGCGTAATACTTCAACGGATCGGTCACTGATTCGCCCACGAAGGCGTAGGCAGCGAAGTGAACGACCCCCGCAAACTGATGTTTTTCAAAAAGCGCGCTAACAAATTCACGATCACCCACCGTGCCTTCCACAAATTCAACCCCCTCATCAATGATCGCGTCTTCATGCCCATAGACGAGATTATCGAGAACAACTACGAGGTAACCCTCAGCGTGAAGAAGCCGAACGGTGTGTGAACCGATATATCCGGCTCCTCCGGTGACTAGAATTGTTTCAGCTGCCATGTCGCGGCAGCAAATCAGACCTTGCCCTGATCGTCAATGACGGTGCTACCGGACTAGCAAACGATTCATCAGAAACGTTCCCCGCAACCTAGATCAAATCCAGTTCGCGAGTCGATTCTCCTGCCATAAAACTATTTTCAGACATCACCTGAAGAACACCCAAGAGATCGAGAGGTGCGCTTCTCATCATTCATCGAGGCCTCTTTCAAAGAAAGAGTCTCCCAAGCTAAAGGGCTTGCGCGAAAATATCGAAGTTCAACCTCGCCCTCCTCCCTCAGGTTTTTCTAAGATTATTTTATGAGAAAGCGAACACAAGTCCCCCGCTCGATCGCTCTAATGGTTGCATTTTACCTTGTCGCTGCGATTTCAGCTGCTTTCACCCAGCAAAACTGGGAATTCCTCAATTTCTACATCCCCTTCTTTCTTTTCTTTGTCGGAATTGTCGTGCTGATCCATAAACGCGTCGGCTTTCCAAAAGGGCTCCTATGGGGGCTTGCGCTCTGGGGCGGACTTCATCTCGCGGGAGGCCTCGCAAGGCTTCCCGATGGTTGGCTACACGAAGGTGACCAAGCCGTCCTCTACTCTTGGTGGATTATCCCTCAATGGCTGAAGTATGATCAAGTCGTTCATGGCTTTGGATTCGGCGTGGCGACATGGCTATGCTGGGAAGCGCTACGCGCAAATATTTATCAACGCTTCGGGCGAAAACTTTATCCTTCTTTTGGTCCCATTATCCTTGCTGTCCTCGGCGGAATGGGTCTTGGCGCGGTCAACGAAATGATCGAGTTCCTTGCCGTTCTATGTCTAGAAAATACCAATGTCGGAGGATACTACAACACGGGCTGGGACCTTGTCGCAAATCTCGTCGGCTGCCTCTTCGCCGGCACGGTGATTTTTTTCCGCGGTTAGGCGTGAGCAAGATTGAGTCGAACCTATTCCAAGGTTAGCCTATTCCCATGCAGTCGCTGACAATTCCTGAGCCGGGCGGCGAACGCCTCGATGCATGGCTTGCGAAAGAATTACCCGACCTCTCCCGCTCTCGAATTCAATCGCTGATCAAGAGTGGCAATATTCGCCTCAACTCAGGCAAGGTAAAAGCCAAGGCCGCCCTGCATGCTGGAGATCGGATTACCATCGATATCCCCGAGCCCGAAGCGCTCAATCTGATTGCGCAAGACCTTCCGCTCGAGGTCATCCACGAAGATGCAGATCTCGTGGTTCTCAATAAAGGACACGGAATGGTCGTTCACCCCGCAGCGGGGAATCCTGATGGCACACTAGTCAACGCCCTCCTTCACCATTGTAAAGGGCAGCTTGCGGGGATTGGTGGAGTCGAGCGCCCTGGGATTGTCCACAGGCTCGATAAAGATACCTCAGGCTGCATCGTCGTCGCAAAGACAGACCGCGCCCATCAAAGCCTCGTCACCCAATTTTCCGAGCGTGAAACGGCGAAGCTTTACCTCGCTGTAACTCAGTCCCCACCCTCAAAGGCGCATCAAACAGTCTTCAATCATATCGCCCGCCACCCTGTTCACCGCCAGCGAATGGATGTCTGTAATCCTGGAGCCGGAAAACCCGCAATCACGGACATCCATCTGCTTCATACTGCAGAAGACGGCACTTCATTAGTTCTCTGCGCCCTGCACACTGGACGCACACATCAAATTCGGGTTCACAATCGCTTTCTCGGCCACCCTCTTTTAGCGGACCCCATTTACTCAAAGCCTGCGCGCCAAGCCTTTCCAGCCCCTCGGCTTATGCTTCACGCTTGGCGCCTCGGCTTTAAGCATCCGGACACCGGAAAATGGCTTCAAAGCGAAGCCCCCATTCCTAACGTTTTTCATCGATGGTCCGATCAAGTTTCTGAAAGATTAGAGCAAGTTCGTGCTATTGGTGACAGTAAGGAGTATGATGCTCTCTGGTAAGAGCATCTCTTGCTAAACTGAGCTCACGCACGAGCCTCAAAACGCCCATCTCATGAGTATTCTCATCCGGAAACGATACCTCCGCCTTGTCCGCAAGGCGTATCGCTTCCTGCGGAGTCCGAAATTAAAAAAACACGTTTGGCTACAGAAGCTCCTCCACCCGATTTTTGATCGCGAACTTTGGCATCCTTGCCGCGAGAGTGCCTCGACGGGGCTCGCCGCTGGGCTGATCGTATCGATGCTCACCATTATTCCCGGACAGATGATCCTTGCCGGAGTCTGGGCTGTGAGGCTTCGCGCCAACGTTCCTTTAGCCTTGGCGGCTTGCTGGGTGAGTAATCCCTTCACCCATCTTCCAATCCTTCTTTTTCAAAAAGGCTTAGGAGATTGGATCAGAGATTTCTTGAGTATCCCGATTCATCCCGAGCTCGAGAAGCTTAAGTGGATTCCCGGAGCCCTGAGTTTCGTCATCGGGGTCATTGTCTCCGCGCTCCTTCTCTCAGCTACAGCTTACATTCTCGTATATCTTCTCTCTTCACTTCTGCCGAAGCTCATCCCGAAGAATCGCTATCAACGCGCAAAAGCGAAGATCATCGCTCGGATGGAGAGTCAAAGCTCGTCCAGCTGATTTTCCCCCCTCCGTTTTGAGCCTTCAGGCGCTCACCAACGAGGACATCTGGAAAACGATAGACCTCCGCAACTCGTTTCTCAGAACGAGCCAAAAGCTTAGCGACGAGGGCGATGATAAAGCCCACTAATAAAATCACAACTGCCATCACCCCCATCAAACGCACATTTTCAGCTCCCTCATTGAGCTGCTTTCGAGCTTCTAAATTCTCAGAAATGAGCTTGGTGATTTCGACCGCGAAGTTTTCGACACGTTGATGAGGATCTTCCACCCCGACCATACATTCACTTGCCTCGAACATGATTGTCTCAAGATCACTCCGCATGATTCGAGGCAGGATATCCTCCTTCATAAAACCACCACCATAAAGTTTCTCAGAATACCCAACATTGCCTGCCCTAGATTGAACATCGATCAGAAAAATGAGCCCATCGTTTTTCTCATCAAGCCATGCTTCGTGATAGCCTTGAGCCATCGTCATGAGATCTTCTCCGACATGGCCGGACAGGATGATCAAATAAACCTCAAAATCATACTCCGCTTTTAGGCGGATGAGATCATCGCTAATCCTTTGGAATTTCTCAGGTTCAGTCCGGTAGTAGTGATCTCGATCGACCACTCTTGTGATCGGCGGCTCACCATGATCAGATTGAAACTCAAAGCCACTCAACTGCGCAGCTAACGGAAAAATCCCTGCCACAAGGGAAAAGATAGCGGATCGAATTAACAGCACCTGTATTAGCTATCACAAATGAAACATCATTCCCCTCTCTTTTTTTCCTCTTTACGGAATGCTGAAAAGAAAAGGAGCACGGATGCACAAGATATACAGGCATCTGCGACGTTGAAAGTCGGCCAATGTCCACCGCTGCGGGGAGAGATTTTCTCATAACCAGGGATCTTAACATCGATGAAATCCACCACGTATCCCTTGGAAAGGCGTTCGACGAATGACTGATCTTGATGCGCTTCCAAGAAAAAGCCTTGGAACATCCGATCGGTGAGATTTCCAAACACTCCCGCCATCAAAAGCGCTGCGGCCACCTTAAGCGGCTTGGTATCGAAAAAACCTTTCTTCCAAGCTAGTGAAATTCCCACAATCGCCCCCACCAGAACGAGCGTGAAAACAATCGGTGCCCAAGTGCTTCCGTTTCCAAAACCAAAGGCGACTCCTTGGTTGTGGACTCGCCACCACCAGAGAACACCCTCCACGACTGGTTCTTTTAGCTCAGGTGAGATCGCCGTGTATCCTTCCGGCGGTTCTGGAAAATGCCAAACCGCCCACCACTTAGTCGCCTGATCCAGCAAATAAAGCGGGAGACTCAGGAGGAGAAAAATGATGGGGATTTTATTCATTTTGCAACATCTATGCACCGCGCATGAGAGAAATCTCAGCGAGGCTAATAAAGGACGCCACTAGCTCTTCACGCGAGGCTTCTTTCAACACCGCCACTGGCACTGCACGGTCCAACGTAAAGCGCCCCGACCTTGTCCGGCGCAATGCACTCAAATGACCGCCACAGCCGAGATCATTTCCAATATCATGAGCGTATGAACGCACGTAGAACCCCTTTGAGCAATCAACCGTAAAATCAATCTCAGGGGACTCGAAGCGTGAGATATCATACTTCGTTACGAAAACCGGACGCGGATCACGCTTCACCACCTTGCCCTTACGAGCGAGTTTGTAGAGTGGAACACCGTCTTTTTTAATGGCTGAAACCATGGGCGGAATCTGCTCGAAATCTCCCATGTAACCTTCGAAAGCGTTCTTCACGTCATCCTCGGAAAGGGCGGGAACTTCATTTTCCTCGACCACTTCACCTTCCTTATCTTGCGATGAGGTTTTCACGCCCAGGGTAATCGTTCCGGTGTAAGTCTTATCCTCAGACATGAGGAGATCCTGAATCTTGGTCGCCTTATTGATCACGAGCATGAGAAGCCCGGTCGCCATGGGGTCAAGCGTGCCACAGTGGCCAATCTTTTTCATGTTAAGCTGCCGACGGGCGATCGCCACCACATCGTGCGAGGTCATGCCAGGTGCTTTATCAATGAGAAGGACACCGCTCGGGAGGTCTGCTGCAGGGTTATTCATTTAGGAGAGTTTGGAAATTTCAGAGTCGATTTCAGCAAGCACCTTGGCCTGCGCATCAGAAAGTGGACCGGCCATGCGGATCCCAGCCGCCAGCGCATGCCCTCCCCCACCGAAGCGGCCACAGATTTCTGAGCAATTAATTCGCTTCTCCTTCGAGCGCATCGAAACACGGATCTTTCCGCCATTGAGCTCCTCGAAAAAGACCGCCACGATTACGCCTTCAATTCCACGGATGATATCAATCATCCCTTCGGAATCGTCATCGATCAGCTCAAGCGCATCCTTCGTCTCATTCGTAAGATGCCACCAAGCAACCTTCCCGTTTGGAGCCATCTCCAAGGTATTGAGAAGAGCACGCATGAGCTCTACTTTGCGATAGGGGTTGTTATCGTAAGTCAGTGAATTGATCTCACCAACGTTTAGCCCACGTGACACCAGATCAGCAGCCATTTCATAAGTCGCCTGAGTCGTGCTGGGATATTGGAAAGATCCAGTGTCCGTCGAAGTCGCCACATAAATCGAATCACGACTGATCTCGGAGATTGGAAGATCGAGATGACGCAAGATGTCATAAACAATCTGCCCAGTCGCCGGATAGGAATCATCGACGTAGTTGAAATCCCCATAGCCTGGATTCGAAACATGGTGATCAATATTTATCACCTTCGCCGTGGCCTCTACTACCTTCAAAGAATCATCCCCCACACGTCCACGCGCCGCGGTATCGAGACAAATCGCCACCTCCACCTGAACATCTTTGGCCTCAGCCGTAACCTCGACCTTCTCCGAGCCGGGCAAAAACTTCAATGACTCCGGGCATCCATCCTGATTCAGATAACGGACCTTTTTCCCAATCCCCTCAAGAGCATGCCCCAGCGCGAGAATGGAGCCAATCGCATCACCATCCGGACGCACGTGACTGATGACCGCAAAGGTCTCGTGGGCCTGCAAGACCTCACCCAGTTCATCAAAAGTTACGTTCACGCTCATGAGGGGCGGATTCTCGCCAGCAACGCAAGAGGCGCAAGGATGAAGTATTACGGAGTTTATTTGGCTGAAGCATCATGTCTCGCCCTGCTATTTCGCAAGAATTCTTCCACCGAAGCCTCCCTAGAGGGGCTAACATCCGCATCAAATTCCTTGCAACCTGCAGTTTTCCCGTCTAAATCCGCGCCCCGCTCGTGAGTAAGTCACTAAAAATCGCCCTTCCAAAGGGAAGCCTGCAGGAACCGACACTTCGGCTCCTCAAAAATGCTGGCTACAACATTTACACCTCGGACCGTGGTCTCCGCCCTTCATCAGATGATGAATCGCTGGATATCTACATGATCCGCGCACAGGAGATTGCCCGCTATATTGATTCTGGGTTCATCGACTGCGGGATCACTGGCTACGATTGGGCTTATGAGAACAACGTCGATCTCGTTGATCTCGCCGAGCTTCCCTACTCCCGCGCCACCACCCGCCCGACTCGTTGGGTGCTCGTGGTCCCAGAAGATTCTCCCGTTCAGAGTGTCCAAGATCTCGAAGGCAAGCACATCGCTACCGAAGGAATTGGCATCACCAACCGCTATCTCGAAGAAAAAGGAGTCTCTGCTAAGGTTGAGTTCTCTTGGGGTGCTACTGAGGTGAAAGTGCCTGATCTTGTCGATGCCATCGTCGATGTTACCGAGACCGGTTCCTCTATCCGCGCAAATAAACTCCGCATCGTGGATGAGCTTCTCAGCTCTTTCCCTCACTTCTACGCTAGCAAAGGCGCATATTCCGATGACTGGAAGAAGGAGAAAATGGAGCGCATGGTTATGATGCTCAAAGGCGCGCTCGAAGCCCGTGATAAGGTTGGCCTTAAGCTCAACCTCCCAGCGGAGAATCTTGACTCCGTCCTCGAAAAGCTCCCATCCCTTCGTCGCCCGACTGTTTCCAAGCTCGCGGACGAAAACTGGGTCGCCATCGAGACTATCATTGAGGACAGCGTCGCCCGCCACCTCATTCCTGATCTCAAAGAACTTGGCGCAGAGGGAATCATCGAATATCCTCTCAACAAGATCGTCCTATAACCTCTCTAACTCCTAACTGAACACCACCATGGGTAACCTGAAAAAAGTCCGTAAGGCAAAAATCAGCAAGCATAAGCGCCGTAAGCGCATGAAGGCGAATCGCCATAAGAAGCGTCTTCGTTATAAGTCCTAATCAGGACGGTGCTTGGTAGAGACCGTGTTTCAATTCGTTGACGGTCGTCTCAAAATTTTCGCCATCGAGGGTTCGCCTTCGGTGGCTTTTGTGCGTAGGCGTAAATTGGGTTCTCTTCGAGCCTTTCACCACGCTACAACTTGACGATTAGTCATCCACGCCTTACCCACTGGGTAACATGTCAAAGGTCACTATTTACCACTTTAATCATTGAGGGTCTTCAAAGAATGCCTTGGCGGTCGCCGAGGAACTAGGAATCGATCACGAGGTCATTATTTACATTAAAACTCCTCCAAGTGAAAAAGAACTCACACACATCGTTCACTCACTCAAGGACCCCGTAGAAGATCTCGTTAGGAAGGACTCGAAATTTAAAAAACTGGAGCTCAATCCTGATGATTTTGTGGGAAACCCAAAGGCGGTCGTCGATCTCTTAGTGAAGCATAAACAGCTCCTGCAGCGCCCGGTCCTTGTCAAAGGCGACCAAGCTATTATTGGCCGCCCGAAGGCTAGGATCGTCGAATTTCTCTCTGAATAAATCACTCAATGTTCGGCAAACTCCTGCTCCTTTTCATTCTCGTCCCCTTGGCCGAGCTCTTTCTCTTTGCCACCCTCGGCAGGGAGCTGGGTTGGGAGAAAACAATCGCGATTGTCATCCTCACCGCGATGCTAGGCGCAGCCTTGACAAAATCCCAAGGCCGCATGGCGATGGCTAAGCTCCGCACTGCTCTAAACGAAGGCCGGATGCCTCACCAAGAAGCGACCGATGGGATCCTCATCCTCATCGCCGGAGCGGTCCTTCTCACGCCTGGTTTTTTTACCGACGCTGTCGGCTTCAGCCTCCTCGTTCCACCTATTAGGGCATTGATCCGCACTCGCCTAGCCACCAAACTCAAAGACAAAATTAACATCGTTCCAAACACACCTGAAGAACCTCTTCCCAAGTCTTCACTCGATGATGGAAACGTGATCGACGTCTGACTCATCTTCATTCAAAACTTACAGATGGACTGGAATAAGCGCGGACGTAACAGAACCGTCGAACGCAGGAGCGGTGGCAGAGCAAACCGCCATGCCACCATGGGGCCTTTTTACCTCCCTGCCGAAGAAACAGCCGATTCCTTTAAAGCTCCTTCAAGAAGCTTTAAAAATTGAACATCTCGCTCCGAGAACCCTCTTTATTTTCACATGGGCCATCCAAAAGATATCGCGGAACCGCACAAAGAACTTCGCTTTACTCGCGCCGCACAAGCCCAGGGATTTTATGTCTGCGCTGCCGTTTTTTTTGCGCTCTCTTTCTTTTTAGCCATCACGTGGCTGCTTGGTCACCCCTCCTTTCGCTGGTGGATGCCGGCTTTACCGTTTACCGGAGGCGTGCTCTTGATTCGCCTGGCACTTCATTGCACAAAACACGCTTACCTCATCTTAACCCCATTGGGAATTGAGGTCTTTCCACTCTGGAAGCCTGAAAAAAATCTGCTTCTCATTTATTGGACAGAAATCAGCGACGCTGAGGTGATCGACGAAAAACAAATTCTCAAGCTCCATCGTAATGAACACAAAACTTCTGGTGTCGTTGTCACTCTAAAGCCCATTTTGAAAGCCCAACAAGAACTTCTCACCCAAGCGATCAAAGGCCGACTCCTAGAGGGCAGGTCATAGACTTCGTTTAGAATCATCAACAAGCCTCTGACTCCACTTGGTGAGACCTCATCATCTTTTGAAACTCTCTCCAACGAAGAGCTCATCGTTCAAACGATTCCGGAATGGCATAGATACGAAAAGTATGATCTTTCGACGGGGCGGAAAGCAATTCACCTGATGCAAGTTCATCACCTTCACTGAGAAGAATACTCCTTGCTGTTGCTCTTATTGCGAGCGATTCACCCGCCACTACGGTGAACGGTTCGGTTCACTCTAAAGGTGATCAAGCGAGACTGGAGAATGCTTAATGTTATTTGTGTAAGCTAATGGCTTTGATGACGTCCTCGCCTTGTGTCTTTGTCGCCCCTTTTGTGTCCTGCCAAATCAATTCTCCCGCTTTAAAAAGGAGTGCTCGGCGTGCGGCAAACTTATTAAATTTCACCGGAACGCTAAAAGCCTTGGCCACTTTTCCATCGGAATCCGAAATCAGCTGATAGGGGAGCTTCTGGGAATCAGCGAATTTTTTCTGCGTTGCAACATCATCGGTAGAAACACCAAAAACAGTCACCTTTTGCTCTGTCAGTTTCTCGAATGCGTCCCGCACCGAAGATACCTGAGCCCTTCATCCGCCGGTCAATGCCTTGGGATAAAAAAAGACGAGTATGTAATCATCTCCTTTCTTTGCTTCGATTTTCACCGTTTTGCCAAGGTGGCTTTGAGCTTCTACCTTTGGGAGCGCAGCACCTATCTTGAGTTGACCGGAGGCCAAGCCTGTTAATGCCGAAATAAGAGCAAAGATCGAAGTAAGTTTCACAGCTGCAAATTTAGCCATGCTCCAGATACTTCAAGCGAGATTCCGAACTTTCGAGCTTTGGCATCCATCTCTTCTCATTTAGAAATCGCGCGTGTCCGAATTGAAACCTTATCTCAAGACGCAGCAGAAAACCGTCGACGCTGCTCTCAATACGTTCCTGCCCAAGGCCACCGCTCGCCCTCAGACAGTGCATCAAGCGATGCGCTACTCCATTTTTGCCGGTGGGAAACGCCTGCGCCCCATTCTGACCCTCGCCGCTGCGGAAGCTTGTGGAGGTGAAGAAAAAGGGGCGCTCCCGCCTGCATGTGCTGTCGAAGTCATGCACACTTACTCGCTCGTTCACGATGATCTCCCCTGCATGGATGACGATGACCTCCGCCGCGGGCGCCCTACCTCTCATAAGGTTTATGGCGAAGGCATGGCTGTTCTCACCGGCGACGCCCTCCTTACCGAGGCCTTCACCATCCTCGCCCAGACCCCACAAACTAAGCGCTATCCTCTCAAGGACATCATGCTTGAGTTCTCGATCTGTGGTGGCTCGAAAAAACTCATTGGTGGACAAGTCCTCGATCTCGAAGGAGAGGGCCAAGACCTCAGCAAAGCGCAGCTCATCCGTATTCACGAAAATAAAACTGCGGCTCTCCTTACCACTTCCCTGCGCTTGGGAGGCATGACGGCGAATGCAACCCCACGACAGCTCGAAGCGCTCACCACTTTTGGCTACAACCTTGGCCTCGCCTTTCAAGTCATCGATGACATCCTCGACGTGACCCAATCGACTGAAAAGCTGGGCAAAACCGCCGGCAAGGATGAAGCGGTCGATAAAGCAACCTACCCTTCCATCATGGGCCTCGAAAAATCGAAAGCGGAAGCCCGCCGCCTGACCAAGAAATCGCTCGATGCTCTTTCCATTTTCGGGAAGAAAGCTGAACGACTCGAGCAAATCGCCCACCACCTTCTCGACCGAGAGTTTTAAGTTCTCTGAACCTCTCACTGGGGATCAGCGAGAAGAATCACCCCACAAACTAGCAACTCAAGCCAGAGCAGAGCTTGATCAGCGCCGGATCAACCGAGTGTTTTGTATCAGCAATCGTGTTGATCTCCTCTTTTCCAAAGGTCCCATCCTTAAAGACAATTACTCGGTTTTGATCTCCGTTTTGCAGCGCATCGATCGCGGCGACCGCGAATTTGAAGGCCATGATACGATCGTAAACCGTCGGCGAACCACCACGCTGAACATGCCCTAAAACAGTAAGGCGCGCATCCATTCCGAGGGCGTCGCCCATCCAGCGCGTCAGGGTCTCGCCCATTCCGGTGCCTTCAGCGACGATTCCTAAAAGATAATTTCGGCCTTTTTCTTTCTCCACGCGCATACGCTCAGCGACCGCATCAAGATCGTAAGGAATTTCTGGCACGAGACAGATTTCCGCTCCCGTGGCGAGCGCGGAAGTCATCGCAAGATACCCGCAATCACGTCCCATCACCTCGATGACAAAGGCGCGTGAAAACGAAGACGCGGTATCGCGAATGCTATCGACACTCTGGCGAATCATATTCAATGCCGTATCGACTCCTAGGCAGTAATCTGTGCCTGCGATATCATTATCAATCGTCGCCGGAATTCCTGCGAAGGGCACTCCAAAGTCAGCATAAAATTGATTGAGCGCAGAAAAAGAACCATCACCACCGATCACTACCAGCTTCGTAATACCAAGCTTTTCGAGATTCTCAAAAGCCTGCTTTCGGAATTGGTAGTCAAAGAATCGTTTCGAACGTGATGAACCGAGCACCGTGCCGCCACGATGTAGAATTCCTGAGAGGCGTTCTTGAGTCGCTTCATAAATCCATCCCTCAATCAAGCCACGCAAGCCCCATTCAACGAGATACGGAGTCATGCCACACTTCCGAGCGTATTCAGCTGCGGATTTCACGGCAGGATTCATCCCCGCGGCATCTCCCCCGGAGGTCATGATTGCGACTTTTTCACTCAAAGCGCGCTCTCAGTATCACAGCTTTAGCCAAGCTCAAGCCCGAGGACACAAACATCGTCATCAAATTTTCCATCGACAGAATAATTCCGAGCATAATCGATCAAGCCCTGAAGGCTTCCATCGCGCTCAAGCTGAGCCGCCATGCCCTCAGGCCCAAGCTCCGCGCCTTCCGCATTCTGAACTTCAAAAACTCCGTCTGTGAAGCACCAGAGCGCCTCTACTTCGGTGAGCGGCAAGCTCGTTTCACCATATTTCACGCCCTCAACTAAGCCAAGAGCCGGGCCTTTCGAACCTTTTTCAAAAGCCAAAGCCTTCACTGCTCCCCCTCCTTTCACCAGTGGAGCGGGGTGTCCTGCAGAGGCAATCTTTACCGTGCCGCCGGCTAAATCCACCACTCCATAAATCGCCGTCGAGAAAATGGTAATCCCCGTGCGCTCCAGCAGGTGACAGAGGCCAGCATTCAAGCCCTGGAGGAATTCTCCCGGCATATCGCGCTGCTCTTCTCCTTTTTCGAGAAGCCCACGTAACATCGAGACGATTAAAGCAGCCCGCACGCCATGCCCCATCACGTCACATACCAAAAAGCCCGCCTTATCCGTTCCCAGTGGCATCACTTCAAAAAAATCTCCCGCCAAATCACTCGCAGGCTCATAACGATGGTCGAAGCGGATTCGCTCGTTTGCTAACTTCGGCAGCTCCTTGGGAATCGCGGCCTGCTGAACTTCGCGGGCGAGTTGTAGCTCCTCGGCCATCGCCTCGTTCTTGCGAGCAAGGAAAGTCGAAATTTCAGCGAGCTGATCCCTCGTCTCTACAAGCTCCGTGACATCTCCGGAGACTCCAAATGTTCCCACCATTTTTCCATTCTGATCATACCACGGAAACTTCGAACTGATGGACCACGTCACATGACCATCTTTCCAAGCAATGCGCTCCAGCTTGGTCGGCAGCGGCTCACCCGTTGCCATGATCTGCTTCTCATCCTCCTCGGTCGCTTGATACATATCAGGAGAAAAGAAATCACGATCGTGCTTCCCCACTAGCTCGCTCGGCTTCTTCGTGCCCACCAGCTCCGCCATCCCCTGATTCACCAGTCGAAACTTTGAATCCACATCCTTAAAATAAACGAACATCGGGATGTTATCGATCACCAACCGAATCCGGTGTTGTTCCTCCTCAATCGCGCGATTCGCGCTCGCCAGTTCCGTGGAAATTTCCGCGAGATAGTTCTGCGTCGCCACCAGCTCGGTGACATCATTTGTCACCCCAAAGGTTCCTTTCACCGAGTCATCGACCCCGATCCAAGGCATCTTAGTCACCAGCGCCCATGATTGATGTCCATCTTCCCAGACTTCATGCTCCATTTTATCAATCTGGCCAACACGCGTCTCCATAATACGGAGCTCCATTGCACGCGCCTCATCAGCATGCTCAGACCCGAAAAAATCATGATCCGTTTTCCCGATCAGTGCCTCTACCGATTCCACCCCCATCCGCTCGGCGGTTGCTCGATTCACACGGAGAAATCGCGACTCCCGATCCTTCAAATAAACATTCACCGGCACACTCTCCAAGAGGAGATCGATCCTCGCACGCTCCTCCTCAAGCTGCGCCTCAGCGGACTTCCGTTTTGAAATATCGATCATGCTCCCGACCAAGCGGGTCACTTTTCCTTCCTCATTACGCCGCGGCACCGCACGGACTCGAAACCACTTCCACTTCCCAGCCGTGTTGCGCACCCGTGGCTCCATCGCAAAGAGATGCTCATCCCCCTCGCAGACCAAATTCATCTGCCGCTCCCACTCTGGAAAATCCTCAGGATGCACATACTCCTGCGGCTCCTTAAAAATATTCACCGCATCGTAGCGCCCGAAGCCCAAAAACTTGAGCACCCGGTTTGAGTAAAATAACTCGTCGCTCTCTATGTCCCAATCCCAAACCCCTTCGTTAGAGGCTTTCAAGGCCAGCTCCAAACGATTATCTGCATCACTCTCCGCGCTCATCGTTTCACCTCCCACCCGAGTAGACACACATCATCATCAAATTGCTCAGAACCCGAAAATTCTCCTCCACTACGCACGAGCCGGTCCAAGAGTTTTTCCATGCGCCCTCCACGCTCCACCTCTTCTAAAAATCGCTCAATCCCGAACTCTTCTCCGCCTTTATCTTCCGCTTCTAAAAGACCATCGGTAAAACAGATCATCCGTTTCAGTCCCGTGAGATCCGCGGTAACCGAACCATAATTCGCACCCGGCATAATTCCCAGCGCCGGACCACGAGCCTCCGGTGGCGGCATCAACTGCCGCACCCCATCTTCAAAAACTGCGACCGGACTGGGGTGCCCCGCAAGCGCGAGCTCCACCGTATTAGCTTCCAAGTTAATCAGTCCATAAACCGCCGTTGCAAACAAAGTAATCCCACTCTCTTCCAGCAGATGACAAAGCCCCTCGTTGAGACCCGTCAGAAAGTCCGGAGCCATCATCGAAATCGCAACTTGCTTCTCGATGAGACCACGCAACATCGAGACGATCAATGCCGAGCGCACCCCGTGCCCCATCACATCACAGACTAGAAATCCCACTCTCTTTTCATCCAGCGGAAGCACTTCAAAAAAGTCCCCTGCCAACTCAGAAGCCGGCCGGTAAAGGTGCTCAAACGACAATTCACTTCCCGCAAAATTAAGAGTCGGAAGCTCATCTGGAATTAAAGCCTGCTGAACCTCACGCGCGAGGTTCAACTCTTCTTCCATACTTTTATTTTTCCGAGCCAGCTCGCTCGCTACTTTTTCTAAACTCCGCTGCGCTTGCACCAACTCGGTCACATCACTCGAAACCCCGAAGGTCCCAAATATTTCCCCCTCATCATTTCGCCACGGATATTTCGAGGTCATGACCCAAGTATCGCTCTTCCCTCCCCAAGTTTCACGCTCCACTACACCGACCAACGGGTCACCCGTTTCGATGATTTTTTTCTCATCCGCCTCAGCTTGCGCAGAATGCTCTGCCGAAAACATATCGCGATCGGTCTTCCCTAAAACGTCCATCGCACTCTCCATCCCAAACCATTCCACCATCGCCTTGTTCACCACCAAGAACCGAGAGTCGATATCCTTGAAGTAAACGTTCATCGGCACGCTATCAATTAAGAGCCGCATCAAGTGACGGTCGTTCTCCGCACGCTCGTTCTTCTCCTGTAGGAGAGTTGCAATTTTCTCCTGCTCCATCTGCGCTTGCACCAGCTCGGTCACATCGTTCGTTACCCCAAAGGTTCCTCGAATCTCGCCAGCCTTTCCTCGCCACGGCTGCTTTGTCGTGATGGCCCAAGTATCTTCTTTTCCCTCCCAAATTTCATGTTCCGTCACATCGACCCGCCCTGTGCCGGACTCCATGATATCGAGCTCGGCTTTCCGACTCGCTTGCGCATGGTCATCGTGGAAAAAATCGAAGTCGCTCTTTCCGATCAACTCCTCCCATCCCGCGAGCCCCATCTTGTGAGCTGTCGGCGCATTCGCCAACACAAAGCGGGATTCATGATCCTTGAAATACACATTCATCGGAATGTTATCGATCAGCGTCCGCAGAAAAGCACGCTCCTCTGCCAACTCCTGCTCCGCTTCTTTACGCAGGGAAATATCAATCACGCTTCCCACCAGCCGGAGGAGTTTCCCCTCATCATCACGCACCGGAGTTCCGCGTAGTCTGAGCCACTTAAGAGCACCGGTTTTTGTCCGGACCTTTGGCTCTACCGCGAAGAGATCACTCTCCTCCTCTATGATATCTTGCAGCGCTTCCTGAATCTCACGCGCCGACTCCTTTTCCATGATGTCATCCCGATCCTTAATGAGATGCGGCATCTCATCTCTCCGGTAGCCCAGAAACCTCAAAACCCATGCCGAATAAACGATTTCGTCCCTCTCCAGACTCCAATCCCAGATTCCTTCCTTCGATGCCCGCAGAGCTAGCTCCAGTCGATCCTCGTTCCATGTTGGCATCCTTCCTTTAATAAACACGATTCTTCCCCGTTTCTCAATCGTATTTCTCTCGAAAAATCCTCTCGCATCCCATAAAGTCACGCCGTGCTTCAAATCGTCTTCAACGAAATCTCCGCTGCTGAAATCTCTCAACTCGGCACTCTCGAACAACTTGAACTCCTCGATGAATTCAAAGTAACCGAGGAAGATCTCGAGCATCTTGACGATGACCGCTTTGGGAAGATCGAGCGCGACGGCAAGAATCTCTACCGCTTCCGCTCAAACGATTGGCGCTTCTACTTCGAGGCAAACAAGGAACAAGTTGTCGTCCACCGCGTCCTTCACAAAGGCACCTTCTCAGACTTCCTCTTCCGCTCTAAACTCCCCCTTGCCGAAGACGAAGCCCTCGCTGATTCCAAGCATTTCTGGAACCTGATTGACGAAGGTAGAAATGCGCGACGCGCTTAGATCGCACTATGAAAATCGACTTCTCCGATGTTGCAAGTGATGCACTCACAACTGTTTGGGGGCGATTTTTAGTCTCATGGTTTTCTCTGCTCGGAGGAGGCTTCCTTGCAACATCAACAGCTAGTATTTTAAGCGGGGACTTTAGCCTCCCGGATTCCGATAGCTTTGTCCTCTTCTTATTCTTCACCCCTGTCGCTGCCATTTTTGGAGGTATTGCCTCGGGTGTGATCGGTATCCTCTGCGCTCTTTGTATGCTAGTTGCCGTTTTCCGCGGCCTTTATTTTATCGTCAATGATCGAGGACTTCCTGAACTCAAGATCATCGCCAGCCTGTCATTTCTATCCTTTACTTGGGTCTATCTCGAATTGGGCCACTATCTTAGCGGTAGCTTATTATTTGTTCTCGCTGGGTGGTATCTCTATCGTGCCCATCAAGAGTTACGTGAAGAGTTGGCCTGACTTCGGTTTAGAACGTAATGGCAACCCAATCCCCCTCGCGCTCTTTATTTGCGAAGCGCAGAGCCTTCCCGCCCTCCATCGGATTTGGAACTCGTAGCTGAATCTGAGTCGGCTCGATCGGCAGCATCACATTCCAAGTCACTGTTTTCCCAGGTAAAATCTGACTCAACTTCTCATTCAACTGAATCGGCTGCGTCCGCACATTGGGCGCCGAAAAACCCAGCTCAATCGGCCAGTCCTGATAAAACGGAGCCACCCCTCGGTTCTCCAATTTTAAAGTCAGCACCTTCCCATTCAGCGAGGCTTCCTGGAGGAAAAACTCATACCCCATTCGCTGCGCCGCATAGATCGCCCGCGCCTTACGCTTCTCATCCAGCGGGATGTCATTCTTAAAAAGCCCCGAGTCCATCAGCCAGCTCACATGAGTTTGCTCCACGCATTTCATAAAATCCTGCGCCTTCGGATGCTTCTTATCGAGAAAAGTCGTCTTCCAAAGCTCCGGCCGCACCTCGCCGCCAATCGGAAAGGTCTTCCACTTCTCCAGTATCCCAGCCGCCTTCATCGTCGGCATCAGATACCAACGATCTTCTTTCCGCCCCGTATCCAGAGTCGCCCAAGCGAAGGAATCATCATGATACCCGACTTGCGTCTCACGATTATCGGCATACCGCGAATTCCCGTCTCCTGCGGGATAGCGCATTAACACATGAGTCGTTGAAAAAGCCTCTTCGAATGCCGTCATCACCTCTTTTTGCACCTCGTGTGAGGCCCACAGATCATGGCGTGGATGACTGTGCCACTCGCCCCATTTCCCTAGCATCCCCATCGTGATAAATCCGATTCGTGGATCGCCATCATACTTCTTTCCCAGTGCTGCGATAAACTCACGCATCGCCAGGCGCAGCTTCGCATCCTCGTAATTCGGACTGAGACAAACTTGCCCCTCATCATCCTTCCACTCCGTCACCTGCACCCCCTCCTGCACCAGAAATTCTGGCATCGAAAGCTCCTTACCCGGATACTCCATATAAATCCGGAATATCATCTGCTGCCCACTCTCCTTCCCCTTCTCCAGCAGCTTCTCCAGCTCCGTCCAATCATAGCGTCCCCACCCCTTCATCACCGCGCGCATCGAAAGATAAGAAAACTCCATCGAATGCGGGAACCGGTCCTTCTTCCACTCACTCGCATATGGAACGAAACCCTTGAGCGGGTTATCTGCTGGAGCGGGAGCGTATTTGAGGACCTTCCCCCATGAAGCTGCCACAAGCAGCCCAAAAATTAACATCATTCTCATCAAAGATTTCTACCCGTCACACCGTATCCTGCTTACACCTTTTTCCTTGCCCCACAGGGAAATAGGCCGACCTTTCCCTTCAGCTCTATGAAATCCCTCTTCTTCAGCCTCCTCGCCCTCGGGTCACTCCATGCCTCAGATTGGCCGCATTTTCTTGGGCCTCAGCGTAATGGCACATCTTCAGAGACCGGCTTGATCAATACCTTTCCTGAGGATGGCCCTAAAGTCCTCTGGGAGGCCAAACTCGAAAAAGGCTTCGGTGGTGCCGCCATCGTGGGAGATGAAATTTTCATCGTTGATCGCGTGAAGCAGGAAAAAGACATCCTCCGCTGCCTCGACTTCAAAACCGGAAAAGAGAAGTGGAATTTCGAAAACCCCTCCGAGGGGGAACCTTCCTTCCCCGGCTCCCGCTCCGTCCCCACCGTTGAAAAGGACGCCGTCTACTTTCTCGGTCCCTTTGGCCAAGTCTTTCGCATCAACCGTGAAACCCATCAGGCCGACTGGACCTTCAAAATGGAGGATCGCTACCCTGATGCCGCCACCCCCCACTGGGGCTACGCTCAATGTGCTCTCATCATCGGTGATCACCTCATCCTCACTCCTTTTGGAAAAGAGACTGGCATCATCGCGGTTGATAAAAAAACCGGTAAGGAAGTCTGGAAAAGTGGCGGCATTGGGAACACCCACTCCTCTCCCACGCTCATGGAGTTCGAGGGTCAAACTCACCTCGTCATCCTCACCACTGATGGAGGCATTCATAGTTACGATCCCCAAACAGGCAAAAAACTCTGGCAGACCGACCTCTACAAAAACCGCATCCCCATCCCAGCACCCATGCAGATCGATGGGAACCGCATCTTCGCTACCGGCGGCTACAAGGACGGGTCAAAAATGCTCGCGATTAAAAAAGATGGCGATGACTTTAAATTCGAAGTCCTCTGGGAATCAAAAAAAGGCAGCCAAGTCCATCTAGCACACCTCATCGGCGATCACCTCTACTTCCTCGCCAATGAAAACAGCAATCACAAAGCAAAAGCCAAGCGCAAGACGGGCGGGCTTACCTGCTTTGACCTTCAAGGAAAAGAACTCTGGTCCACCGGCAACGAGCCCTTCATGGGCCGAGGAAACTCCATCTTCGCCGATGGCATGCTTATTATCCAAGATGGTGAAAAGGGAACCCTCCGCCTTGTCGAACCCTCTCCCAAAGGCTTCAAGCTCCTCGCTGAAGCGAATGTCTTTGAGACAAACCTTGAGGACAGCAAAGACCTCAACTACTGGAGCAATCTCGCTCTCTCAAACGGCAAGCTGATCATGCGTGGACAAGATCGAGTTCTCTGCATTGATCTACGAAAGTAGCACCCATCCGCTTACGGGGTGTTCCTCTTTTCCGTGCTTCTTTACTGCTCGTGCAAGAGCCAGAGTTTTTATGGTCGTGTCGATGGGCACCGGCCCCATCATCGGAAAGCCTAATATCCAGTGACAAACTCCAAAGGGCATCGCCTTCCAGCAACCCAAGGACCAAACTTTGCCTTCCAGCACCACAATGGTGACCACATTCTCCTCGTGGCGAGGCCCATCTTGCAGAAGCCATATCAAGCTACGCTCCATAGGCAGAAGAACGATTTTTACGAGCCCTGCGGCAAAAATCCTCTTTCGCCAAAGTGCTCTTTTCGACAGAGTTCAGCAGATGAAGCGCCTCTCCCCCCTCGTCACCTCCCTCTTCTTAATTTCGTGCGCCGTCAAACCAGGAACCGCCCCCACTGGCCCTGATCGAGCTGGTGACCCCGTGAATCCTAAAACCCCTCCCTTATCTGGAATCCAAGTCTTGAACGGCTTCAACAAAGCAGTGAGCGGGGTCAATCAAGCCGGCGGCGCGATTCGCAACTATCAGGCGATCCAGAGTTTATTTTGATCGTTGGTTCACCCTCTCGTTCTGGCAAACCGGCTTGTGTGATCAGATACCTCCCTTAGGATCGACTCGTGCCAGAATTAGCTGAAGTCGAACTCGCCCGTCGTCAATGGGCCGCCTTTCATGGGGGGGAAATCCTCTCAGCCGAGACCCACTCTAAGGCTCGGATTTATCGTGATTGCCCTGCCCCAGCGCTTCGTGTTCTCAAAGGTAAGAAGCTTCTTTCTTCCCGCGCCCACGGGAAACGCATGCTCTTTACTTTTGGTAAAAAGCTTCACCTCGAAGTCCACCTTGGCATGTCTGGGAAACTTTCTGTCGCACCCAGTGATCACACCGGAGAAAAGCACGATCACCTCATCCTCCGGATGAAAAAAGCCGCACTCGTTTTTAATGACTACCGCATGTTCGGCCGTGTCATGCTTCATGATAAAGAAGAACCATGGAGTGCATTCCCTCCTCAACCACAGGACTCCAAATTCTCCCTCGCTTACGTCCGGAAGAAACTCGAGCGTCATTACAAAAAACCGCTCAAAGCTTTCCTCCTCGACCAAACGATCTGCCCCGGCATCGGGAACTGGATGGCCGATGAAATCTGCTGGAAGCTCGGCCTCCACCCTGGAATCCCATGTGGCGCTCTCAATCCCGCAGAAGTCCGAAAAGCCACTCGCTTCGTCACCCTCGGTGCCCTGAAGCACGTTGCTGATAAAAACGAAACCGCTTCGGTCGATGGTTTCGCCCCCGGTAGCTACGTCTCAAACGTTCCTCCCAAAAACTGGCTTTTCCAACACCGCTGGAAAAAAGGCGGCGTCTGCCCGAAGTGCAAAACCGATCTCGCACGCGATACCATCGCCACCCGCACAACTGCGTGGTGCCCAACTTGCCAAGCTTAATATCTGATCCTTTTTGACACAACAACGCCCCCTCGGCGACGCTCATCCAACACAATGTTTAGACGTCTTCTTCAACTTCTTTTGATCGGAGGTCTCGCTTATAGCGGGTGGCATTACCGTGATCAGATCGAAGGTCTCTACCGCGAATTCGAGGCACAGCGCGCCGGCCGTGGAAAAGCGCAAGCCGTTCCTGATCCTGAGCGTTATCAAGTTTTAAAAGACGAACTCGAGCTCAAGCGCATCCACCTTTCTAAGCGCTACGGCGCGGCTCGCACCGCTACTGAGATCTCCCTCGTTCACACCGAAGCCCGAGAAACCCTCGAAGAAGAACTTCCCAAACTCATGCGTTGCTGGCTTGGCACCCCTTGGGACTTCAGTGGGACCGCTCAGATTCCTGGCGAAGGCAAGATTGCCTGTGGCTACTACGTCTCCACCGTTATGCGTGACGCCGGTTTTAAGGTCGAGCGAATCCGCCTCGCCCAACAAGCTTCTCAAAACATCATCGGAACCTTCCTCCCTCGTGACCAAATGCACGTCCGCGCAGGAATGAATTACCAAAAATTCCTCGCCGAAGTCGCTCAGCGTGGCCCTGGCGTTCGGATTGTCGGGCTCGATAAACACGTCGCCTTTTTAGTCGTCACCAATGAAGGAGAGGTCCGCTTCATCCACTCTTCCGGCGGCGCAGCGAAATCCGTGGTTGATCAAAATCAAGAAGAAGCCACCACTCTCCAACGCTCCCGCTATCGCGTCACTGGAAATATTACCGGCAGTGACGAGGTGGTCCACGAATGGCTCATGGGAGCATCTTGGAAGACGCAATTGTAATTATTGCTTCTTCGCGCGGTGCTCTTTTTCGCTATTGAGCCAATTGCGATCAGCCTTTGAGAGTCGAGACTCTGTCGTCTTCAGCCTTTTCCCATCCGGCTCTACCAAAACGAGGTTCCCTTTGTAGTAGCGAACCAATTTTGCAAAAACTCTCAGACCGTTGGTTCCGGTCCACTCGCGGTAGCCCTTCTTCAGCATCTTGTAGCGCCAGATTTTGTAGTTATGCTCGTGCGTGAGGATGTTATCCTTAAGATTCCCAAAGTAGGCATTCGAATTCCCGCTGTAGCCTCGGTATTGAGCCATCACCCCGTCTGAAGGACTCTCGATGATCACCGCTGGCGTTCCGAGCACGCGATACCGCTTCTTCAAAGCCGCGGCATATTTCCGCTTATCATTATCAGAACCGAGAATTTCCCCGTTTTCTCCCCGCATCGTCACCTTCGGAGAAAGATCGATTTTCACCCGGACGACATTGTTCTTAGCCCAAGCTTTAAAGTCGCTCCGCTCATAAACCTCATCACGCAGTTTTTTACACTTCGGGCTCCCTCCGTCGTTCGATCGTGTGAACCAAATCAACATCGGCTTCCCTGTGCGCGATGACTCCCGCCGCGCCTGCGTGTAGGAGGCAAACCACAAGCTCTTCGGCTTCACCACTTTTTTAAAGGCTTCGTCAAACTTGATATCAGCCTCGGGATTGAACTCATCACTCCAAGCGATCGAATCATCAGACGGAAGGGTGTAACCTTGGATTTTCACTCCTTGGCCCACTTGCTCGGGGAGCACTCCTGCCGTCTCGGAATTCAAATCTCCGATCGCATAAGGATCTTTCTTGGGCGGCTTATATCCGGCCGGAGTCATCTGCTGATAACCATCAGCCGAGAGAGAGCCCTCGACCTTCGTTTTGAGCTTCTTCGACTTCACCTTCCGCGGATGCACCGTGCGCACCTCCATCAAATCCCCACAGGAGGAAACGAAGAGAGCACTTAAGAGGAAAAGAACGCCGCGCATGCTCGAAACGATAAAGGAGATCTCCGCTGATGCAAGAAGGCACAGCCTCTTCCAAAGCACTCCATCGATTCAGAGAAACAACTCCCAAAGTCATTTCATTCTCCTTGATGAGCTGAATCTATCAATAAGATCGCAGCAAGACGTTTCCTGCTTGTTCGACTTAGGCGATTTTACGTACGGCGGCGTGCGGCTAAGCCTAATGCTCCAAGCCCCAAAAGTAGGGCGGAGGATGGCTCGGGAACCACAGACGCAACTTGTGTATATGTTGAACCAGATTCAGCATCCGTTACGAAAACCGTAGCTGGAGTTGAGTCAGGTAAAGAATGTGTTAAAAAGTAATCGTCAATTACAAAATTACCTGCATTTACAGTGACCGTGTCATTCACACTAAATGATTGAGGCGAAGAAAAAGTCCAACCAATCCATAAATCTGTATCAACAGTATCCTCAAAGTTTACTCCTAATACTTGAAATTCGTGTGAAGAGCTAGTTGCACTTCCAAGTGTCATGGTAGAGGTGGCAACAGTAGGTTTATCAAAAAATTTAACAGTCTGAGGAGTATTAAAAACATCCTCTAAAATCAAACTAAATCTTGCGCTTGATCCATCAGTATTAAAAGTAAGCGTAATTGGAGATGTGATATTGATCTCCAAATTATTTCCGGAAGTTGTATATGTAATAGCTCCATGCGCTCCCCCTGCGAGCGATCCGAATGTAATGAGAGCGGCAGCCAGGGAGCGCGCAGTTTTCAGTGTTGGTTTCATGGTGATTTGTTTCGGTTGGCACATGCAGTGCAGGTCTGGTTTTTTGTTGATCGTCAGAAATGACTCACGCGCGGCAGCGCGTTGAGTCCACCTACTTGTTTGGCTTAGTTGGTTCTTCGACGATGTGCCACAAAGCCTAATGCTCCAAGCCCCATAAGTAGAGCTGATGACGGTTCTGGAACGGCAGTAACACTCACATTGTCGATACCGTAAGCAATTGCCGACCCTGAAGTCAGCTGGACTTGTATGGTGTCGATCGGATCGGAAAAAGAGAAGGTGCTCCAAGTCCCTTGGCCATTGTTGTCGTCGCTAATGGAAATACTACTGGAAAATACACTTGAACCACCAAGCGAACCAGAAACCAAAAAATTTGATGTCCACCTTGGCACTCCAATATCAATCGACCCAGTTTGCGGTACCGAAAATGTGAAAGTGGGATTACCTGAAGTGCCTTGATTGATCCCGAGAAAGGCCGATCCAACCGTCCCTTCCAAATCCCAATTGCCAGGGTCTCCGTTGCCCACACCGCCAACAAGCCCGAAAAAGGTTCCTGATATTGCTACTCCTTGACTGCTGTAGAATGAACCTGGACTGGCACTCTGACCAAGAGAAGTCCAAGCGTCATCAAAGGTTATCGTGGCAGCATTCGCTATACCTGCAAGCGATCCGAATGTGATTAGAGTGGCAGCAAGGGTAGCTACTTTTGTATGTTTTAGTTTCATAAAGAAAGTGTTGTTGTTCATTTTTGTTGAACGTCAGAAATGACTCACGCGCGCCAGCGCGTTGAGTCCACCTGCTTGTTTGGCTTGGAAAATTTTGCGAGGACAAGTGCCTCAACCAGATGCACTAAGATCTGGAAGAGTTACTTCAGTGGTATTTCCAATGAAATTCCTCAACTTATATTCTGAACTCCCTCAAAACCAAAATCAGACACATAAAGTTATTTTTTAAGTGCTTTTTAGGGCTTGGCATCACTCTTTGTGGGAGTCCCCTCGCATCTTGCTTCTGCCGTGCGCTTCTGCCGTGGCGGCAGTGTTTCTCCTCATTTTGCGCGTGGATCTTGAAGGGAAGAAATCGAAGCTGGTGCCGCCGCCATGGAAGCAGTTGACCGCCATGCAAGTAGCGCCCCTTCGATTACTCGATAAACTCTCTATTCCAATTCAATCCTAGACTCTGTGGCGGGGCAGCGATCCCTCTCCACTGACTTGTTCGGATTCTTCCATTCAACGCTGAAGCGCGAAATGAAATGCAATCCAAGCTACCGAAACACCGATAATGACGAGCCACCCGAGCAATCGAATCATCAGCGCGGACGCTCTCGGGACGAGCTGCCGTTTCCATTTGGCATCGAATGTCGCAATTCTGGCGAAGAGATCCGGCATGCAAACCAACGTAAGAGGAATCATGAACAGCAGTGCCGCACGAATCGCCAACACAAGGCCGCCGATCAGAAATGCGCAAATTATCCAGACGGTCACGAAAATGACCGCTACGATTCGTCCGGGTGTAGCAATCCTACTGCGCTGATAGTTTGCGTCATTCATCGCGGGTCTTCAAGTTTCTGCTAAACGTTAAGAGTGACTCGCCACTGGTATGCGGTTGCGACCAACGCCTCATAAGATGGAAATGCGGTGGAGCATCATCTCGATAGAACATGCGGATCACGATTCCTAAGAATCTGGAAATCTCTGGCACCTTTTAAAATTAGGAGGAAATAGAGTATCAGTAAAGAAACCAAATCTCACGATACACTAATAATTGAGCAGAACAGTTGGAGCTGATATTAGCCCTTCTTCAGTGTCTCGCTCGCACAGCGGGTTCGTGACGTGCTATCACGTTCCAGAATAAGCATCTGTCAAGGAAAAAGGTCTCTGGCGGCTCGCTCTTCCCTACTCCCCCGAAAATTGGCGTGAAGAACATCAGGAACTGATTGAGAAAACTCAATAAGCCCTCGTTGGGGAGTGTTCGCAGACTCAGTCCAAGAGAGCTTGCGCTGTCTAACAAGCTGGGTATGGTCCGCCTCGTGAAGCAAATCTCACTCAGGACCATTCTGTTCGCCTTTCTTTTTCCCATTTTCCTCACCGTGACCGCGCAGGGAGCTAGCGGCGTAGAACCAGCTTATGAGAAGGCCGAGTTCGCGCTCGATAAGGACCGCTACGCAAAGTTCCCTCTCCCGCTGAGCGTTTATGATCAAGAAGAGACCGAGGAAATGGGCATCTGGGATAAGCTCAAGACCCGAGCGATGGCTCAAGGAGGGTTTAATCTCGTCGCCACCATCATCTTCATCTGCGCGATTCTGCACACCTTCCTTGGCGGATACTTTCTTGAAATGGCTCACCACCATGAAGCACGTCACCGTGAGCTGATTGAAAAAGAAGGACGCACCGGTAAGGCTAAGCCACACGAAGGGGCGAAAGATGATGTCTCTTTTCGTGCCAATCTTTTTCACTTCTTAGGAGAAGTCGAAGCCGTCTTCGGAATCTGGGTCATTGCCCTTGCCGGGGCAGTTCTCTGGTTCTTTGGAATTCAAGGTGACGGAATTGGCGCTGGAATCGTAGAATTCAAAAACTACCTCAGTAAGGACGTCAACTTCACCGAGCCTCTCTTCGTGGTGATCATTATGGCAACGGCTGCGACTCGTCCCGTCGTCCGCTTTGCGGAAATGATGGTCGGAAAAGTCGCGCAAGTCTTCGGCGGCACTCCTGCTGCCTGGTGGTTCTCCGCGCTCACCATTACCCCGCTCCTTGGCTCCTTCATCACTGAGCCTGCCGCGATGACCATCGCCGCATTCCTCCTTGCGAAGAAGTTCTACGATCTTAATCCTTCCAAGAAGTTCGCCTACGCCACACTGGGCCTTCTTTTCGTCAATATCTCGGTAGGTGGAACGCTCACGCACTTTGCCGCGCCTCCGGTTCTCATGATCGCCCAGAAGTGGGAGTTCGGAATGGGCTTCATGTTTGTCAACTTTGGTTGGAAAGCCGCTCTCGGAATCGGTATTGCTAATATCGCTTACTACTACGCCTTCAAGGGCGAGTTTGCGAAACTCAAGCCAACCACCGAGCGCGATATGCACATGCCTCTTCACTGGGAAGATCGTGAAGACCCCATCCCACACTGGGTCACTGCGATGCACCTCTTCTTCCTCGCTTGGACCGTGGCCTTTGCTCACTACCCCGTGATGTTTATCGGGGGCTTCCTCTTCCTCCTCGCGTTCACCCAGACCACGGGTCATCACCAGAATGATGTGAACATGAAGAGCCCGATTCTCGTCGGCTTCTTCCTTGCCGGACTCGTGATTCACGGCGGCTGCCAGGGCTGGTGGATTTCGGTTCTCCTGACCTCGATCCAAAACGAGTGGATTCTCATGATCGGCTCCACCGTTCTCACGGCCTTCAACGATAACGCCGCAATCACTTACCTCGCCTCACAAGCCCCTGGCCTCTCGATTGGAGCGAAGTATGCCGTCGTGGCAGGAGCAGTGACTGGTGGTGGACTCACCGTCATCGCCAATGCGCCAAACCCTGCTGGTCAATCTCTCCTCAACCGCTACTTCGATGGCGGTGTCGCTCCGATGGGCCTCGTGAAAGCAGCCCTCATCCCGACCGTCATCATGGGCCTCTGTTTCATGCTCATTCCTACTTCGGGAATGAAAAATGATCCCAAGGATTACGGCAACGCGGGCCCCGTGGAGACCTTCGAAGGAACTGGAGTCTTCGAAGGTAAGGGCTCTTTCAAAGGCGAAGGCACGATCAAAGGAACTGGAAAATTCACTGGTGAAGGCACCTTCACCGAAACCAAATAAAGCAGATGTTCACCGGACTCGTCGAAGCCACAGGACGCGTTATTTCCCTCACGGAAAAAGGCGATCAAGCAGAGCTTATTCTGGACATCCCCTTCACTTCCGAACTCGCGCTGGGTGATTCTGTCGCGGTGAATGGTTGCTGTTTAACAGTCGCAAATCTCGGAGAGCATGTCTCATTCGATCTTCTGGGTCAGACTTTAAAAGTCACCTCCCTCGGGGAACTTTCGGAAGGGAAACTCGTCAATCTCGAGCGCGCCTTGGCGGTTGGCGACCGGCTCGGCGGTCACTTCGTCCAGGGTCATGTCGATGACACCGGTAAAATCCTCGAGCTCCTGGCAGACGGGCAGGATCACAGGCTTGAAGTCAGTCTTCCCGCAGATATTTACGCCCTTTGCCTTGATAAGGGATCGCTGAGTATCGATGGCATTTCGCTCACCATCGCTGAGCTTCGCGATGACTCCGCCGTTTTTTGGATCACCCCACACACTTTCGAAGCCACCCATCTTTCGGAAGCCACCGCTGGCCAGATAGTCAACTTAGAGGCAGATCTCCTTGCTAAATACGTCAAAAAGTTTATAGTTCAATAGATGAAGATGATTATCCGAACTCTCCTCGCACTCGTTCTTGCCGCGCAGTCCCTCTCGGCCCAAAGACCGGCCTCGGAGGTTCCTGCCTGAGTGATGTGACCAGGTGAAGCGGGCACCGTGCGTGGCCGATCAGATGATGGAAATAATGGCGATCTTTTCAAAGACCTCGCCTTTCTCGACGAGAGCGATCACCCGATGTTGAAAGGCCTCGGTGATTTCCTCAAGAAACCAGATGAACCTCTCGGCTTCAGCTACTACTTCCGCTGGATTCCCGAAAAGCCGCCTCACGGGCAGCTCTATATGAATCTCGGTTATCAAGTCACCGAGTCTCTGCGGCTCGGAATCGATTGGCGACCTAAGACAGGCGATGTGACCCCGCTGATCAACTGGCGTGTTTTCGCAGAAGACGATGGCTGGCGTCCGGCTCTCATTGTCGGTATGAGCAATGACGACTTTGGAGACATTAACAGCGATAGCTACTACGCGACCTTTTCCAAATATGTCGGCACCTTCAGAGGGGTTGATTTTTCTGCCTACGCCGGAGCAACACACATCGAGGAACTGAGCGAAACCCGCCCCGTCGGAGGCATTCACTGGCGAAAGGATGCGTGGTCTGGACTCTTTATGTATTCCGGCGTTGATGAGCACATTTCTGTTTCGCGCAGCTTCGGCCGACACACCGTGACTTTCCTGATGTTTGACCTGAAGCTTCCTGGCATGGCATACAGCTTCTCGTTTTGATCATCTATGTTTCGCCGCCCTCTCTTACGATGGATTTGGGGAACTATTCTTGTTCTGCTCACCGGACTGAATTGGCATTACCGTTTTGAGGCCGCACCGCATCCGGTGAGCGAGCAAACGCTGAGGGCGCTGGTCAAGAATGATCCTCAAAATGCGAAGAACCGAGGGCTGGAAGTTATCGAAACGAATGAAGGAAATCTCATTCGCCTAGAAAAAAAGAAGGGCCAAAAGATACACAGCTCATTGGCATTCCCCTTTCCCGATTCCGCCGACTGCCGTGCGGTCTTAATCAGTTTTGATTACCGTTATAAGGATGTTATTCAGGGGGATCACTCTTATCTATTAGCGCGCGGAGTTTTCTCAGATCGAGGTGAAGAGCGCTGGTATCACCCGGCTGATTCTCTACTTTTCATGGGACATGGTTCCAAAGACTGGACCCATTTAGAAGTCATTCGCGAATTGCCTGAAACCGGGAGGGAATCTCGCCTTCATTTTGAAATGCTTGGCGATGCAGGGCGGCTTGAAATTAGAAATTTTAAAATGCTCAAAGTGAGTGAACGTCGCTGGTTCCTCTCGACAACGATCACGCTCTCTCTCCTTTGGGTTTTGTGGATTTTTTCCATCATTACCCACCGCTCAAGCCCTTCGATTTTGAGACGATTGGGGGCCACTATTATTTTATTTGTGGTCTCTTGGCTCACCATTTTCCCACAAACCCACACCCTCTTTTTTCCTTTCTGGGGGAGCTTTGACATCGGAGAAGATACCCCACCTTCATCAAGCCAATCAACGATTACAGAGAAAGTGGCTCCCCAAAAACCAGCTCAGAACCCACGAGTTCAAGAGCCTTCCACCATTCAAGAAAAGCCCATCACACAGGCGAAAACAAGACCTCAAACACCATCACGACAAGAGGTTACGCACAATAAAATCACGAAGGTTAAAAGTAATTTTAACAACAGTTTTAGAAAGATCTCACATGATCGCCGATGGCTTCACCTTCCGGCCTACCTTCTTTTCACTTTTCTCTTCTTAACGGTCACCGGAAAGGCTCGCGCAATCGGAATCATCATCACCATTGCAGTGCTCGCCGAAACGATCCCCCCTGTAATCCGCTACGGATTCGACCTTTCGGATGTTATCGATCTCACCTTTAACCTCTGTGGAATCGCAATCGGATTCCTCTGCTGGAACCGATTTCCACGCATTATAAAACGCTGGAAGCCGCGCCAGAAGAACGCTTGCGCCTAAGAATCCGCCTCGACATCTGGAAATCGCCCCCTATCCTCGCGCGCCCGCGGGAAATCTCCCGCAATTTCCTATTTTAGCCCATGGCCAAAGGTTTCCAGAGTCTTCCCGGTTTTCGTGACTTCCGTCCCGAAGACTGCGCAGTGCGCAACTACCTTTTCAGCGCGTGCCGCGAGGTCGCGCGTCGCTATGGCTTCGTGGAATATGAAACCCCTATTCTTGAGGGCACTGAACTTTACCAAAAGAAGGCCGGAGGCGAGCTCAACTCACAGCTTTTCCGCTTCAAGGATCAAGGCGGACGTGATGTTACCCTCCGTCCCGAGGTCACCGCATCGCTCGGACGCCTCGCTGCAACGGTTCAGCGCGACTACCCCAAGCCGCTCCGCTGGTTTGAGATCGGCCAGTGCTTCCGCTACGAGAAGCCGCAAAAAGGCCGCACCCGCGAGTTCTACCAATTCAATGTCGATCTCCTCGGCGAGTCCTCTGCCGGAGCAGATGCCGAACTCATCGCACTGAGCATCGACCTCATGCGCGAACTCGGCTTCCAGCCGGGCGACTTCATGATTCGACTTTCCGACCGCGCTTACTGGCAGACTTTTGGCGAAGCCAAGGGCCTCTCCGAAGAGCAAACCTCCGAACTTCTTCAAATCGTTGATAAGCTCGAGCGCAATAAGCCCGAGATCACCGAAAAGAGCCTTTCCGCCCTCGGTCTCACCAC
>JBDNAW010000105.1:0-10372 GCA_039768255.1 Akkermansiaceae bacterium
GGAGTCCTTCCCGATCATCTCCAGAAGCCTCTCACCGACCAAATCTCTGCGGAATACGAGTGGGTCTTGGCACAACAATAAAACCCATCAACCGTAAGTTCGGCCAACAAACACTCCCTCTCTTGAAATCATCTAATCCATCATCGATTTACGCTGCCACTTTTACTTCCTTCGCGACTCGTTTTATGAAGCGACACCTATTCTTCCTTCCCATTCTCACCTTCCAGCTCGCAACCGCAGCTCCAAAAATCCACGGCGAACTCAAGCAGTGGCATAAAGTCACCATCGACTTTACCGGACCTCAAACCTCCGAGAACGCCACGCCCAACCCCTTTACCGACTACCGTCTCGACGTTCAGTTTACGAACGGAGAGGAATCTTTCCTCATCCCCGGCTATTTCGCCGCAGATGGAAATGCGGCCAACACTGGCGCTACTTCTGGCAACATCTGGCGCGTCCACTTTGCTCCCAACAAAACGGGCGAGTGGAAATACCAAGCCCGCTTCATCACCGGACAAAACGTCCACGCTCTTGAAAATGACGCCCCTGGCAAGAGCGCCGGTCACTTTGATGCCACCACCGGAAGCTTCACCATTTCCCCCACCGATAAAACGGGCCGTGACTTTCGTGCTCACGGACGCCTCTCGTATGTCGGTAAGCATCACCTCCAGTTCGAAGGCTCGAAAAAATTCTTCCTCAAAGCAGGAACCGATGCCCCAGAGAACTTCCTCGCCTACGCGGACTTCGATGGCGATTTCAAAACAGATGGCCACAAAGACAACCTCGTCAAAACTTGGGAACCTCATGTCAAAGACTGGCGTGAAGGAGACCCAAGCTGGCAAAATGATAAAGGCAAAGGAATCATCGGTGCCGTCAACTACCTCGCCGACCAAGGCCTGAATGTCTTTTCCTTCCTCACGATGAACATCGATGGGGATGACCGGAACGTCTTCCCATACCTCTCATATCGCGACTACCTCCGCCTCGATTGTTCCCGCCTCGATCAATGGGAGATGGTCTTTGCCCACGGCACCCAACGCGGCATGTATCTCCATTTTAAAACGCAGGAGTGTGAAAACGTCAACACCCTCGATGACGGAAACGTCGGACTGAAGCGAAAGCTTTACTATCGCGAGCTCATCGCGCGTTACAGTCACCACCTCGCGCTAAACTGGAACCTTGGGGAAGAAGTCGGATACATCAATCCCGTTAGCCTTGAGAAGAAACTCGCATGGGCACGCTACTTCGAAAAAAACGATCCCTACAATCACCACATCGTCATTCATAATGGCAACCGCCACTATGACCTACTCGGCCCAGACTCACCACTCACTGGGTTTTCTCTGCAGACTAGCCAAGTGGATTTTAAACATGTCCACGGTTCCACTCTGAACTACCTCCGCCGCTCGGTGAAGGCAGGGAAACCTTGGGTCGTCGCCATCGATGAGCCAGGTGATGCTACCCACTCTCTTGTTCCAGATGCCGAAGATCCGACACGTGACAATCCCCGAAAAAATGCCCTTTGGGGAAATCTCCTCGCCGGAGGAGCGGGCATCGAATGGTATTTTGGTTATGCCCATCCCCACAGTGACCTTACCTGTCAAGACTACCGCGTTCGCGAAACAATGTGGAAACAGTCCGCCCTTGCGCTCCGCTTTTTCGAGGATCACGACATCCCCTTCTGGGAGATGAGCAATGCCAATGATAAGCTCTCCTCTAAAGATGGATTCGTCCTCGCGCAACTCGGCAAACTCTACCTCGTCCTCCTCAAACATGGCCAACCCGTCGAACTCGACCTCTCTGGCACGAGCGGACCTTTCGAGCTTCATTGGTTTAACCCTCGCGATGGCGGCAAGCTTCAACTCGGGTCTACCGTCTCCGTAAATGGCGGCGCTAAAGTCTCACTCGGGAGCCCCCCAAGCGACCTCGGACAAGATTGGCTTGTCCTCGTTCGCCCAGGCGACCCCAACCGCAATTACCCTCCAGGCATCAGCCCCGGCGCGAACCAAAAAGTAATGCTTCCTCGCGATGGGGAAACCATCACCCTTCAACTTTCAGGGTCACTCAGTGATGACAAAAAATCCGCAAGCGATCTCACCTCCACTTGGAGAAAAGTAAGTGGCCCCGGTGACGTCTCCTTCGCAAATGCTTCCACTCCCGCAACCAAAGCAACCTTCGCAAAAGCTGGCACCTATCACCTCAGCCTCTCCGCAAATGACGGCACCCATGAAGGGCAAGGCACCGTAGAGATCATCGTCGAAGAATTCCAAGCGCGTCTCACCCGCAGCATCTCCGCCAGCGATAGCCTCTACCGCGAAGGCGCAGATATCTTCGTTAATAAGCACCTCAAAGTGGAACCCAATAAGCGTACCGCTTTTATCAAATTCGACATCAAAGACCTTCCTGAAAAAATTCTAGACGCCCAACTCCGCCTCACCGGTGCGGGAGATCGCGGGAGTGGAAAGCTCCGTGTCAGCCGTGGTTCTCATGCCGATTGGGATAGCGGTGCCTTCAACAAAAAATCCCTTCCTTACCCGAACGAAGAACTCACCGTGCAAGACCTTAGCGTTAGCATGGGGAAGACTGTCAGCATCCCAATCACCAAGCTCTTCCAGACTAACCGAAAAGAGGGAACTCACACCCTGATCATAAACTTCGCCAATAACCGTGGTGATGTTTGCTTCCACTCCACCGCGAGCAAAGCCGCTCCTGAACTCGTCATCACCTTCGAGAATACCGACGGCAAGTATTCCGACTTCGGCAAGAAGAAAGCGGCTGCCCAAAAAATCCCCGTAGTCTTAAAAGCGACCCGTGATTTCAAGTTTGCCCCAGGTGGAGAATTTGTCACTGGATACATCGACAAAGGGCGAAATGCGATGGCTGTAAATGCCGTCATTGATAAAGACAAATTCGCTGCCGCTACCTACCCTTATAATGGAAACTCTGGCACCTATGATTTTGTTTTCACCACCCTAGCCGAGACCGATGGTGAATGCTTCTATCGCGTCTTTGTCAGTGGCCGAAAAATTGGGGAAGTGCAAAACCCCGAGACCGATATCGACTACCGCAAAATCACCCACACTTTTAAGGGCATCGACCTTCAAAAAGGCGATCTGATCCGAGTGGAATTCAACTCCGCTTCCAATGGTAAAATTCCTGAAGGAGAAGCTTACGCCTTCGCACGCGGACGTTGGCAATCCATCGCTCTCGCGGAGTCATCGGCAGTCGAGCCTTTCAAGTTCACTTACGACATTTCCAAAGCCAAGAAAATCCATCAGCAAACCAATGGCATCATCGTAGTAGAAGCTGAGGATTACGATCACGTTGATCGTCAACACCACCGGATTTGGCATCTCACCTCGAAGGACATCACGCCGAACGTTCAACCGGATCCAGACCCGAACCACTCGGAAGGGGCTCAAGGACGCGGCTACCTCGAAATCCTCCCGGACACTCGAGTGACTCATGCTGATCCCCTCGTAAACGGGGTAAGCTTCACCAACACCCCTGGACATTCAAGCGTCCTCTACTACCCCATCGAATTCACCGAGATTGGCCGCTACTACGTCTGGGTCCGCATGAACTGCACCGGCTCGGAAGACAACGGCATCCACGTTGGCCTCGATGGCGTCTGGCCCGAATCTGGAGCGCGAATGCAATTCACCGGCAAGCACGGACAATGGCAGTGGGACAGCCGCCAACGTACCGCGAAAGTCCATACCGGAGTGCTTGGGAAAATCTGGCTCGACGTCGACAACCCCGGTCTCCACACCATCATGTTTTCCATGCGCGAAGACGGCTTCGAATTTGATCGCTTCCTCCTCACCAAAGAGCAAAACGCACTCAAAAGTAAAAACCCTGATCCCGGCCCCGCGGTAAGCCCAACGCGATCATCGTCATCAGGCTTTTGAATGCCTCACAGACCTGCTAAACCGCTCACCAAGACGCAAACTAGTTATTGATTCATGAGTGATGACGCACACTTCCACATCGCAGTCCTTCCCGGTGACGGGATTGGTCCTGAAGTCACCGCAGCAACCGTTGCCGTCTTAAAAGCTGCTTGTCCTGGGCTCCTCACCTTTTCCGAACAAGCGGTAGGCGCGGGCGAATACCTACGCTCAGGATCACCGTTACCAGAGGCGGCCTTTGAAGCTTGTGAAAAAGCAGACGCCGTTCTCCTTGGCGCGATGGGGCTTCCTTCCGTGCGCTGGCCTGATGGTCGGGAAATGACACCTCAAATCGACCTCCGCGAGCGTCTCGACCTTTATGCCGGTCCTCGCCCGATCAAGCTCTATTCCGAGCACGATTCCCCACTCAAAGGCTACGCTGCCGGAGAAATCGACTTCACGATCGTTCGCGAAAATACCGAAGGTCTCTTCTCCGCTCGCGGTTCCATCCAGCCCGATGATCGATCATCCGCCACCGACACCCTTCACCTCACCCGTAAAGGTTGCGAACGCATCTGCCGCTACGCCTTCGAAGAAGCCGTGAGGCGCAATCGCCCGAACCAAAAAGTCACCCTCGTCGATAAGGCAAACGTCCTCCCCTCGATGGTTTTTTTCCGCGAAATCTTCGACAACGTCGCAAAGGATTTTCCCGACATCCCAACCGAGCACATCTATGTCGATGCCGCGGCTCTATTCCTTGTCCAGCGGCCCGAATCATTTGATGTCATCGTCACCGAAAACATGTTCGGCGATATTCTTTCTGATCTCGCTGCCGGTATTGTCGGAGGGATGGGCATGGCTCCTTCAGGAGACATCGGAGAAAACTGCGCCGTCTTCCAACCGAGCCACGGTACCGCTCCAGACATCGCCGGCCAAGGGAAGGCAAACCCTATCGCCACCATCCTTTCCGGAGCCTTAATGATGAAATGGCTTGGTGAAGTGGTCATTGCTGACCGTATCGAAAACGCCGTCCGCCAAACCCTCGCCGATCCCAGTAACCGCGCAGCAGACCTCAAAGGCACCAAGACCACTGAAGAGCTCATGCAGATTGTCATCTCACACCTTTAGTCATGCTTATTGATCTGACTTTGACCCTCAAGCCCGGCATGCGAGGTGTCGATTGGGAACCTGCTAAAACGCTTGAGGACGATGGGTGGAATGCGCGCACGCTTCACCTTTACTCGCATAGCGGAACGCACATGGATGCTCCGCATCACTTCGGGTGTGCCGAGAAATTCATCGATGAAACCCCGCTCGAAACCTGCCTCACCCGCGCACACATTGTGCGATACCGTGACACCAAACCCGACCAACTTTTAGAAGCGCCTGATCTCGATATCCAACCCGGTGAATCCCTCCTTCTGCACACCGGATGGTCTGCGCATGTTGATGATGATGAAATTTACCGGCTGAAGCTTCCACGTGTTTCGGAGGTATTCGCCCACTGGTGCGTTGAGAAAAAAATCGCCATTCTTGGCGTCGAGCCTCCATCTGTCGCAGATGTCACTAATCTCTCTGAAGTGACTAAGATTCACGAAATTCTCCTCGGCGGAGGCGTCACCATCGTCGAGGGATTAACAAATCTCGATCAGCTCCCTGACCGCCCCGTTCTCTTTGGAGCGATGCCTCTTAAAGTCCTCGGCGGAGATGGCGCCCCCTGCCGTGCCTGGGCTTCGACGGAGACGATCAGCTTGGATTGAGGCGCGATATTCACACCAATGGCGAATACCTTCTCAACCCAGCACCTTGTGCTGGGTTTTTTCGTACCCCCGAAATCAGTTCATCAATTTTTACCAAAAAAAATCATGCCGCGTTTCGTTTCACTTTCTAAATTTCTGGGGCGTGAGGCCTTCCTTGACCGGTTTAAGTTGTCGGCCTTTGAGCCGCTCTTTTTTTTCGGCGATCTCGAACCATTTCTCGACCATCGCTTTGACACGATCGGGGTGCTTGTCAGCGAGGTCGTTGAGTTCGGTGCGGTCGTCCGCGAGATGATAGAGCTCCCATTTTCCCAGCTTAGCCGAGACGATCTTCCAATCACCTGAGCGGAGTGCGCGGTCGGTGGCGAAGTGAAAGTAGAGAGGGTCGTGAGGATCTCGCTTCATCTCCTTGAGGATCGGGCGAAGGGATTTTCCCTGAAGGGGATCAATGATGCGCGCACCGATTTTTTCGGGATAAACTGCGCCTCCGATTTCGAGAAAGGTCGCCATGAAGTCAATGAGGTGAGCTGGTTGGCGCGTAATTTTCCCGAGAGGTGTTTTCTCGTGAGGAGCTTGTCCATCGCGGTTGTGCACCTCAATAGGGCGCTGGCAGCTCACTGATTGTGGAACGCGGACGATGAGTGGGGAAGAGATTCCTCCTTCGTGTTGGTTCTGCTTATAGAGGCGGAATGGAGTGTTACCGACCGAGGCCCAGCCCACGTCGTAGCACCAGTAGGATTTGGGGTTCCAAGGTTTTAAATCTTTGCGTCGCGTGCGATCAAAGGGACAGGCTCCGTTATCGGAACAGAACATGATGAGGGTATCCTCGTAGAGGCCTTTTTCTTTAAGATGCTGAGTGAGGCGGCCGATATTTCGGTCGAGAACCTCTACCATTGCCGCGTAGGCTTCCATCCGATCTTCTTCCCACTGCTTATCTTTTGCGGAGAGGCTGTCCCAAGCAGGGATGTGAGCCGCTCGAGGAGAGAGTTTCCACTTTGCCGGAAGAAGGCCGGTCTTGAGCTGTTTTTCGTGGCGGCGTTTCCGCAAGACATCCCAACCTTCGGCATATTTTCCATCGTATTTTTTCACATCCGCCTCGGGCGCATGAAGCGGATAGTGAGGCGCGTTGTAGGCGCAGTAGAGAAGGAAGGGTTTTTCCGTCGGGCGCTCGTCGAGGAAATCGAGTGCGAAGTCAGTAATGACGTTGGTGGTGTAGAAGGGTTTACCCTTGTGAGTGGCGGGCACATTCCAAACTTGGTCGTTAAGCCGGAAGGAGTCGTCTCCTGTGAAAAAATTAGTGGCTCCAGAGAGGTGCCCCCAATAACGATCAAAGCCGAACTCGACCGGATTTTTCGAAAGATGCCATTTCCCGACCATCATGGTGTGGTAACCCGCGGGCGCGAGGACTTCAGCAATCGTCGCCCCACGTGAAAGGGATTCACCACCCGCCTGATCACAATACAGCCCGGTCAAGAGAGAAGCGCGGGAGGAATGGCATTTCGCAGTATTGTAGAATTGCGTGAAACGGGTCCCCTCTTTTGCGAGCTGGTCAAGATGCGGGGTTTCAATTTCCGACCCGTAGCAGCCGAGATCCGCAAATCCAAGGTCGTCCGCCATGATCAGCACGATGTTTGGACGCTCCGCCGCACTAGCGGTCATAGTTAGGAAAATGCCTACGAAGATGGCTTTTAAAATCATACTTCAGTTTGCTCATTTCAGCCTAACAATCAACCTTGCTCTGACATTTTCAAAAAATCGTCACCCTCTCGTCGGGAACCACTTTACAAATCCGCGTCAGGTTGTCAGATACACGAAGTTTTAGACTGACCTCTCGCGAACATGCCTAAGGATACCTCGATCAAAAAAATTCTCGTCGTCGGCGCTGGCCCCATCATTATTGGACAAGGCTGTGAATTCGACTACTCCGGCACCCAAGCTTGCAAAGCCCTCCGTGAGGAGGGTTACGAAGTCATTCTCGTGAATTCTAATCCTGCGACGATTATGACTGATCCGCAATTCGCGGAACGGACTTACATCGAGCCGATCACACCAGATTCGATCGAAAGAATCATCATCAAGGAGAAGCCCGATGCGCTCTTGCCCACGCTCGGAGGTCAGACCGCGCTCAACGTTTCCATCGAGCTTTTCGAATCTGGCACACTTGATAAGCACGGTGTCCGCATGATTGGCGCGAATGCTGATGCCATTGATAAAGGCGAAAACCGTCAGCGTTTCAAAGACGCGATGATCAAGATCGGCCTTGATCTTCCCATCTCGGGAGTCGCGCACTCGATGGAAGAGGCGAAGAAAATTGCCGCTGACATCGGCACCATGCCACTCGTCATCCGCCCCGCCTTCACTCTCGGTGGAACTGGCGGCGGAATCGCTTACAACGTCGAGGAGTTCGAAACCATCGTCACTTCCGGCCTTGATCTTTCACCCACCACGGAAGTCCTCGTCGAAGAGTGCCTTCTCGGCTGGAAAGAATACGAGATGGAAGTCATGCGTGATCACGCGGATAACTGCGTCGTTATTTGCTCCATCGAAAATCTCGACCCCATGGGCGTCCACACTGGTGATTCGATCACCGTGGCACCTGCGCAGACGCTTTCGGATCGTGAGTATCAAATCATGCGAGATGCGAGCTTCGCCGTCATTCGTGAGATCGGAGTCGAGACTGGTGGTTCAAACATTCAGTTCTCCGTCGATCCCAAAACTGGCCGCTGCATCGTGATCGAGATGAACCCACGAGTTTCTCGCTCTTCTGCTCTCGCTTCAAAAGCAACCGGGTATCCCATCGCCAAAGTTGCCGCCAAGCTCGCCGTCGGTTATACCCTCGACGAACTTCCAAACGACATCACCAAGGAAACTCCCGCCTCCTTCGAGCCGACCATCGATTACGTGGTCACCAAAGTTCCGCGTTTCACTTTCGAAAAATTCCCGACTGCTGACCCTGTTCTCACCACTTCCATGAAAGCGGTTGGCGAGGCCATGTCGATTGGTCGAACCTTCAAAGAATCTCTTCAGAAATCGCTTCGTTCACTTGAGACTGGCCGCTTCGGATTCGGCTTCGATGGTAAAGACCCTGAGGCCACTCGCGAGCAGATCGAGCGCAAGCTCATGGTTCCAAATGCCGAGCGTATTTTCTGGCTCAAGGTCGCCTTCGAGCAAGGCTGGACCGCGGAGGAAATCTTCGATGCCACCCAGATCGATCCATGGTTTCTCGAAAACATGCGTGTCATTTGTGAGGAAGGCAAAGACCTCGCGAACCTCGATCTCCGCCGCGCTAAAAAACTCGGCTTCTCCGACGTCCAAATTGCGCACGCGCGTGGCCTCAATCAGGATGACATCCGCGCCGAGCGTCAGGAAAAAGGCATCATCCCAACTTACCGCCTCGTCGATACCTGCGCGGCCGAGTTTGAAGCAGCCACCCCTTACTACTACTCGACTTACGGCGATGAAAACGAAGCCCGCATCACCACCGGGAAAAAGATCGTCATTCTCGGCGGTGGCCCAAACCGTATCGGCCAAGGCATCGAGTTTGATTACTGCTGCGTCCACGCCTCCTTCGCCCTCCGCGAGCTCGGATACGAGACCGTGATGGTCAACTCCAACCCTGAGACCGTCTCGACCGACTACGACACCTCGGACAAACTTTACTTCGAGCCCCTCACCCTTGAGGACGCGCTCAACATCTGCGATCAAGAAAAACCAGACGGCGTCATCGTCCAGTTCGGTGGTCAGACCCCGCTCAACCTCGCTGCTGATCTCGAGCGCCACGGTGTTCCCATCATCGGAACCTCCCCTAAATCTATCGAGCAAGCCGAGGACCGGAAGTTCTTCTCCGCCCTCCTCGATAAGATCGGCCTCAAGCAAGCGGAAGCGGGCACCGCAGTTTCGGAAGACGAAGCCGTCGCCATCGCCGACCGCATTGGCTACCCCGTTCTCGTCCGCCCATCCTTCGTCCTCGGAGGACGTGGCATGATGATCGTCTACAATGACGACGAACTCCGCACTTACATCAACAACGCCACCGACATTGCCCCAGATCGCCCCATCCTCGTCGACCGTTTCCTTGAAAACGCGACTGAGGTTGATGTCGACTGCATTTCTGATGGTGAGACCTCCGTCGTCGGCGCCATCATGGAGCACATCGAGCAAGCCGGCATCCACTCCGGTGATTCGGCCTGCGTCATCCCAAGCTTCTCCCTCAGCGATAAGATCAAAGAAGAAATCATGGTCGGGGCAAAAGCCCTCGCTAAGGAACTCGAAGTGCGCGGCCTGATGAACATCCAGTTCGCGGTTAAGGATGACGAACTCTACGTGATCGAGGTCAACCCCCGGGCGAGTCGCACGGTCCCCTTTGTTTCCAAATCTATCGGAGTCCCCCTTGCGAAGCTCGCCGCCAAAATCATGGTCGGGGAAAAGCTCGTCGATCTTGGCTTCACCGAGGAAGTTCTCCCGCCTGTCTTCTGCGTGAAAGAAGCGGTTTTCCCATGGGGACGTTTCCCCGGCATCGACATCGTGCTCGGGCCAGAAATGAAATCCACTGGAGAAGTGATGGGAGCCGATAAAGACCTCGGCATGGCCTACGCCAAGTCCCAGATTAGCGCCTTCAACCCATTGCCGACAGAAGGCAACGTTTTCTTCTCGGTCAATGATCGAGACAAAGACCGCGCGGTCCCAGTTGCCCGTGAGCTTGAAACCCTCGGCTTCACTATCCACGCA
>JBDNAW010000106.1:0-7073 GCA_039768255.1 Akkermansiaceae bacterium
AGAACAACGGCACCGCCAAGGGTGGCTTCGCCAGAAAGCTCTCGAAGGACAAGGTGCTCACCGATGAGAGTGTGGACGGGATGCTCGAAGCGAAGTTGCGCAATCGCGGTCTCACCCGGCTGGATATGACGACCTTCTTCAGAATGAAGGAGGCGTGCTTGTGAGCGCCCGGACCCATGGTGGACATAAACTTTAGAGGAATTTTTGATCGGACGTTGGGTCCCTTTTTGCCCGGGGATGGGGCGGGCAGCGCGGGTGATAATGACATCAATCTCCATCGAAGCAGGCGCAGGAGTTCCACCAACAAGAAGGTGGCCACGGGAGATGCCTTTTTTCCCTTTCGCGGAAAGTGGAAGATCGGGAAGATTGAGCGCTGTGCGCATCCCTGGCTTCGCTTCACCGAGTCCCGAGGAGTGGCTCTGGATTGAGCGAACATTGGTGCTGAGACCGCTCGGGTAAGTGGTGAGCTTATCGCCGGTGGCGATGGTCCCGCCGGTGAGGGTCCCGGTGACAACGGTACCAACACCCTTCGGAGAAAAGGCACGGTCGACCGCGAGTCGGGGTTGACCGAAGTCACGAGGTTGCTCGGCTTTCCAAAGAACATCACGAATCGTCTCCTTGAGCTCATCTATCCCAAGACCGGTAGGGGCGGAAACAGGGATGATCGGAGCGTTTTCCAATGCGGTACCCTTGAGATCGTCAGCGAGCATTTCTTGCACGAACTCGATGTCTTCACAAAGGTCAGCCTTGGTAAGAGCGACCACGAAATTCTTAATGCCAAGGTAAGAGAGAATCTGAAGGTGCTCCTCGGACTGCGGCATCCAGGAATCATCAGCGGCAACAATAAAGATCGCGAGGTCGATGGCCCCGACACCAGCGACCATATTATTAATAAAGTCAGCATGACCTGGAACATCGACGACACCGAGCTCGAAAGTATCATTTCCAGCAGGTGTTGGGATCGCGAAATGTGCAAAGCCGAGTTCGATCGTCACACCACGTTCTTTTTCCTCGGGAAGCCGGTCGGGATTTGTCCCGGTAAGCGTCTGGACGAGGGTAGACTTTCCGTGGTCAATATGGCCAGCGGTGCCGATAATAAAATGACGAGGCATAGATGCGGGAAGACTCTAAATTCTAGATGGGGTAAATCCTAAATACCTCAGTTAATCCGTGAGGACGGCCGCGATTCTTGCTTTTTCAAAATCATACGGCGTCATCTCTAGTGAGACGCGTTGGCCCGGCGAAAATTCCGCCCCTTTTTCCGCAAGAGCGCGAGAAGGATGGCCGATCACTTTCTTACCATTCGGGAGGCGCACCTTAAATGCACGCTCGTTGAGAATCACAAGAATTTCTCCAATAGTGGTGATGGGTTCAGTGGGCATGTCGCTAGAGAGTGAATGACGAATCCCCCTGTTTGTGAAGCCCGCGACGAGACAAAAATAGCCTGCACTCGAAAATAAGAGACTGCTCTATAGTTTGTCTGAGATTTTTTAAAGAACGGCGGCGCCGAAATCCTTGATGGAATCAAAATTTTCACCGCGTATTAAATAAATGCATTTTTTCCTCCGTATCATATTTGGGTTCTTTTTGGGACTTGGACTCACGATTGCAGAGACACGGCCCAATATTATTTTGATCATGTCGGATGACATGGGCTTCTCAGACATCGGGTGCTACGGCGGAGAAATTCAAACGCCGAATCTCGATGCGCTGGCCGCGAACGGGCTTCGGTACACCCAGTTTTATAATACGGGACGTTGCTGCCCGACCCGAGCATCACTTTTGACTGGCCTTTACGCTCATCAAGCAGGGATCGGTCACATGATGGGCGACTACGGACTGGATGCCTATCGAGGAGATTTGAATCAGAAGTGCGCGACGATCGCGGAGGTGCTCAAACCTGCAGGGTATCGTTCCTACCTGAGTGGAAAATGGCATGTCACTCCGTATCGGAAAGAGAACACCGGAAAGCATAACTGGCCGCTGCAGCGTGGGTTCGACGAATTCTACGGCACAATTCACGGGGCGGGCTCGTTCTTTGACCCAAACTCACTGACCCGTGGAAACACCCACATCACGCCTGACAACGATCCCGAATATCAGCCAAAAGGAACGTGGTATTACACCGATGCCATTTCTGACAACACGGTGAAGTTCATCGACGCGCATTTTAAAGACCACGCAGAGAAGCCCTTCTTCCACTACGTCGCTTACACCGCGGCCCATTGGCCGATGCATGCTCTACCAGAAGACATCGCGAAGTATGAAGGAAAGTATGACGACGGTTATGCGCCCGTTTACGAAGCGCGCTTAAAGAAAATGAAGGAGCTCGGCTTGATCGATCCCAACTGGAAAATCCCCGGCCCTATCGGGAAGTGGGACAAGGTGAAGCTCAAGGAATGGGAGTCTGCCTGCATGGAAGTTTACGCGGCCATGGTCGATAACATGGACCAAGGAATTGGACGAATTGTCGAATCGCTGAAACGTCACGGCCAACTCGACAACACCCTCATTCTCTTTTTCCAAGACAACGGAGGATGCGCCGAGGGCTTTGGGCGTGGCAAATTGGTCGGGCCACTAGAGCGACCTGATGCTCCGACTTTGAAACCGATGGGACGCGATGAACTCCAAACCGAAATGGTTCCTCCGCAGTCGCGCGATGGCTACCCGCTGAGGCGAGGAAACGGCGTGATGCCCGGACCACCGGAAACAGAAATCGGTTATGGCGAAGCTTGGGCTAATGTCTCCAATACCCCATTTCGAGAATACAAACACTGGGTACACGAAGGCGGAATCGCGACGCCTCTGATCGCGCACTGGCCAAAAGGGATCACGAAAAAGAATGCTTGGGCGCATGACCCGACTCATCTCATCGATCTCATGGCAACTTGCATCGATTTTGGAAAAGCCACCTACCCCAACGACAAAACACCTGTCGAAGGCACCTCGCTCTCACCTTCTTTCCAAGGAAAAACGATCCAACGTGGCAAGCCTATCTTCTGGGAGCACGAAGGAAACCGTGCCGTTCGTGATGGGAAGTGGAAGCTCGTTGCAAAGGGCGTGAAAGGAGCATGGGAGCTTTACGACATCCCGGCTGATCGCACCGAAATGAACAACCTTGCCGCCAAGCATCCGGAACAAACCGCAAAAATGGTCGCGCAATACAAGCAGTGGGCCCAGGAGCGCGGAGTCGTTCCCTTCAACTCTTGGCGGAAAAAAAAGCCCGCTAAGCAGTAAGTTCATCGCGCCACAGCTCCCGCGATTCTCCACGTTCGTTAGTCTGGTAAATTTTTCCGGTTTCCAGCTCAAGTGCGCTCAGCCAGCCGCCGCCGTAGGCGCAGGTGTCGAGACAAACAGCGTAACCTAAATCGGTGGGAAGATCGCCTTGGATGGTGTGTCCACAGACAACCGTTTTCTCGGAACAATGCGGACGCTGACTGTGGAAGCGTTGGTAGTAGTATGTCTCACGATCCTGATCGGCAACGGGCACCTTCGCTTCGAGTCCGGCATGGACGAGGATGAACTCTTCCACCTCATAATAAAGCGCGGCCGACTTCATGAAGTCCCAATGCGTGTCCAAGACGTTATCGAACCCTCCGCCGTAGGAATCAAGGGTGTCTTTTCCTCCGCAAAGATCACTGAGAAAGCGCTGGCAATCGTGCTCTGTCTCCAACGCACGGATCATTTGGATTTCATGATTCCCCATCAAATGCACCAAATTGTGCGTGGCTTTCTTGTCCAAAAGATAATCAATCACCCCTTTCGAATCCGACCCCCGATCAACATAGTCACCGAGCGTAACGATCAGGTCATCTGCCGTCGGCTTTACCACTTCAAACATCGTTTCCAGAGAAGTGAGACACCCGTGAATATCACCAATCGCCAAAGTCATCGCGCTCGCAATTGAACTGAATCCAAGGGCAATGAGAACAAGAAAATGTCGACATTCACAATTTGGTTTACCCAAATGGAAAAGAAACACGAAAAGGTCACTTTCTGCCGTCTTTCACGTTTGAGTAAACCCATTCTTTGGCCGAGCAATTTTCTCAATAAGATCATGAACTTTTTAGCATCCATGGGCAGAGTTGTTCAGATCCGAAGTTAAATTTTTTCTCCATGTATCGCACAAACGAACGACTCGAGCTTCTCGAGCGATGGCCATTTTAAGAAGAAACGCTCTTAAAAAATACTAGTGACTCCCGAAATGATGAACAAAAAAAGGCGAACCTCGTAAGGTCCGCCTTTTAAAAATTGATCTTTAGGAAGTTTAGTCCGCAAGAGCCACGTTGATGCGGCGTCCTTTTTTATCGAAGTAAACGTTACCGTCGGTAAGTGCGAAGAGGGTGTGATCCTTACCCATTCCAACGTTTGCACCTGGGTGCCACTTGGTTCCGCGCTGACGGATGAGAATGTTGCCAGCAATGACGTTCTCGCCTCCGAATTTCTTCACGCCGAGGCGCTTGCTGCGTGAATCACGTCCGTTCTTAACGGAACCCTGTCCTTTTTTATGTGCCATGAGAAAAGTTTCTAAGTGAGGGGTTGGGAAAATTAACCTTGGATGCTGGTGATCTCCAGCTTGGTGAGGTGGTGGCGGAAGCCGATGGTCTTATGGAAACCCTTACGACGCTTGAATTTGAATGCGACACCCTTTTTACCACGGTGTTGCTCGATGACTTTAGCAGTCACACCAGCTCCGCTCACGGTAGGTGCGCCGACTTTGGTGTCTGAACCGTCGTTCACGAGGAGAACCTCGCTAAACTTGATTTCCTCGTCAGCAGCGACAGGAAGCTTATCGACACTGATGGTGTCACCTTCTGAAACGCGATACTGTTTGCCGCCTGTTTTGAAAATTGCGTAGGCCATTTGAAGTGATGGGCTGGTGGGTTGTCCGTGCGCGAGACTTCTCGCGGCGCGGGGCGCGAAATTCACCACAGCGGCCGTGCAAGAGCAAGGATTTTTTCAAAAAGAAATGGAAGAAACTTGCGACAGACCAGCGCAATGGGCATGGATGACAGCAGGTTTTTGCAAAATGACTGATTTTACAAGCTCTGGAAGCCCCCCACGCTATCTCAAAGATGCTGAGGAGACATTCGCCTGCGGAAAAAAACTCGGCGAAGCTGCTCAGGCTGGCGGTGTAATTGCATTGGTAGGAAATCTTGGAGCAGGAAAAACCACTCTTACGCAAGGAATCATGGCCGGTTTAGGATATGAAGAGGAGGTGACGAGCCCGACTTTCTCTCTCATCCAGGAATACCATGGCGCACGGCTCAAGGTGTATCACTTCGATTTTTACCGTGTAGAACATGAGCATGAGCTGATCGAGCTCGGGTGGGATGACTATTTAGAGCGTGGAGGCCTAGTCATCGTAGAATGGCCCGCGTTATATCCTCATCTTCTTCCACTAGAAACCACATGGATGGAACTTCGTCATGAAAGCGATCGAATAGGACGGGTGCTTCAATTGATCGTTGCACCTACTCACTAAATAGCTTCAGAAATTCGGCATTAGAGAACTTCGAAACTGCGGTAGACCCTTCTACTTCCGTAAACACTCTTCGCGCGCTAATGGAGCAATCCTCCGCGTCCGGTTTGCGCGAAATAAAACCAAGATTCATCGTCTAGGCCATTACCGAAGAATCGCGCCAATTTAATAAAATGTATAAAGATCAATCTTCAACGTGTTTAAAGGTAGCTTCCGGTATGACCCTCTCTTGATGTTCAAGATTCATTCCCATTGAGCGACCTAAGCTTTGGCCTGTCCGTATGGGCAACTGAATCGCTGATTGCGCCAGCCCACATGAGGTCAGTCCAACGGAAGAAAAAGCGAAAAGAATGCCAGAAAGAATGATCATGAGGCGTTTCATAATGACGGGATAACGGCTCTTTACTCATTGGTCAATCTTGCTTCTCTGGGGTTGCAATCTTCTCTCGTAAGCTAAAACTTATTCATACATGCATCGCTCTTTTCTTGTCCTCCTGACTTCTGCCCTCTCGTTCTCGGAACTCTCAGCAGACACCTTCATTCGTGAGCCTTACCTGCAACTCGCTACTGAAAACGCGACTTCGATCGTCTGGCGCACCAATGGGCCTTCCGCCGCGAAAGTTTGCTACGGCACTTCTCTTGCAAACCTCGACCAAGAAGTCCCCGCAGCACAGATCATTACCCGCCGTCATCCGGATGAGAAAAAGGAACACGCCCTTCACAAGTCCACCCCCAAGAGCACTCATCAATTTGAAGCCTCAATCACCGGACTCCAACCAGACACCACCTATTACTATGCCATCTACGATGGCGATAATCGCCTCACCGAGCCTGATAAAAGCTACCGTTTTAAAACCCACCCCGTAGCAGGCACTGAAGCACCAGTTTACTTCTGGGTCGTCGGTGATTCTGGCACCGCTGGTCGTGCTCAAGCACAGGTTCACAATGCCATGCGCAGTCACCTCGTCTCCACGGGACGTGAACTCGATCTCTACCTCCACGTTGGTGATATGGCATACGGTTCCGGCACCAATCAGGAATTCAACGACCGCTTCTTCAACATGTATGCTCCCACACTCCGCCACACCGTTTGCTGGGCTTCCATGGGGAATCATGAAGGCCGCACCTCAAAAGGCGAGTCTGGTACAGGCCCGTATTATGATGCCTACATTTGCCCTACCAAAGGCGAAGCCGGCGGTCTCCCATCCGGAAAAGAAGCATACTATTCCTTCGACTACGGAAAGGTCCACTTCATCTGTCTCGATTCCCATGACCTCGACCGCCGTCCCACCGGAGCGATGGCCCAGTGGCTCAAAGCTGATCTTGAGAAAACGAAAGCCGACTTCGTCGTCGCCTTCTTCCATCACCCTCCTTACACCAAAGGCTCACACGATTCTGATAAAGAGAAGCAGCTCATCGAAATGCGCGAATACATCATGCCCATCCTCGAAAGCGGTGGCGTCGATATCTTCTTCAATGGTCACAGTCATATCTACGAGCGCTCCATGCTCATCGATGGTGCCTACGCCACGCCAACCGTTGCGGAAAACGTCGTCCTCGATGATGGCGATGGAGACCCCGCAGGCGACGG
>JBDNAW010000107.1:0-16397 GCA_039768255.1 Akkermansiaceae bacterium
CGCCCCGTCCGCTCAGTTTTTGGGCACAAAAAAACCCTCAATCATTGAGGGCTGCCTTGTAGTTTTTGAACTTTAAAGAGTGGCGGAGCGGACGGGACTCGAACCCGCGACCTCCGGCGTGACAGGCCGGCGCTCTAACCAACTGAGCTACCGCTCCGCATGCTTGGTTGGACGGGCGGAAGCTATGGCGATCACCGGACGGGGGCAATACTTATTTTACCATTTTTGAAGTTTTTTTTCGTCTTACTTTTCTACCCTGCGTTGAGTTCAAAAACTGCCGCTTCGAGCGACTCCGCATCCTCAATCGAAATCACCTTTGCGGACTTATCAATACGCCCCATAAATCCAGCAAGGACCTTACCTGGCCCAAGCTCGATGAAGAGATCATTTCCCTGCTCACGCAAAAGCTGAATCGATTCAACCCAACGCACCGAACCAGTGACTTGCTTCGTCAAGGATTCACGAATGCCATCCGCCCCTTCTGCTGAAGCCGCGAGGAAATTCGAAATGACCGGAATGGAAGGCTCGCTCACTTCTACTCCACTGAGCACTCTTTCGAGCTTCTCTTGAGCAGAAGCCATCAAGCGAGAATGATAAGCACCTGCGACACTCAGCTTTTTCCCCATCCGAAGACCATACTCCTTGGCCTGAGAGACCGCTTGATCAATTCCCTCTTCTTTACCTGAGAGTACGATCTGGCCTGGGCAGTTAAGATTCGCAACGTCGACATCACAATCAGCAGCGAGGCGTCTCACATCTTCCTCGCTTCCTCCAATCATTGCTGACATTGTGCCGGGAGCGGCAGCACAAGCTTCATCCATCAACTCACCACGGCGAGCCACCAGCTTGAGACCTTCCTCAAAAGTAAATGTGCCCGCAGCCGCATGTGCCGTCATCTCTCCGAGCGAAAGACCCGCTGCCGCTACTGGCTCGAGTTGAGGACATCTCTCTTTTAAGAGCGAAAGTAATGCGAAGCCGTGCAAGAAAAGTGCAGGCTGGCAATTTCCAGTCTTCGTCAGCTCATCATCAGGCCCCTCGAACATGATCTCAGTGATAGGCCGACCGAGGATTTTATCGGCTTGTGCGAACAACGACTTCGCCGTCGGGTAAGAGTTCACAAGATCATGACCCATGCCTACTTTTTGGGCACCCTGTCCGGAAAATAAGAAAACAACTTTACTCATCAGGTCTGAACTAAAGCGACATCCCCGCTTCCGGCAAGCCCTGCGTGATTTTCTTAAAAAGCGCGCACATCTTTTCTTGCCATTTTGCGAGAGTTCACCAATGCTGCGCGCAACGGAGAGGTGGCAGAGTCTGGTTTAATGCACCGGTCTTGAAAACCGACGTGGGGCAACTCACCGAGGGTTCGAATCCCTCCCTCTCCGCCAAAACCTCTGACTAGCGTGCTAATCAGAGGTTTTGGCGTTTCAGAGGGTAAGACCTCAAGAACTAAAGGCTTTTCAAATCAGCATCTCCTATAGATGCAAATACTCCAGAATCCCCTCAGCGGTCTTCATCGACACCCCTGGAATCTCCGCGATCTTTTCAGCAGTCGTCTCTTTGATCCGTTTCACGGAGCCAAATTTTTTAAGCAACAGCTTCTTCTTCGCCTGAGACACTCCAGGGCAGTCATCTAGCAAACTTTCCTTTACGCGCTTCCGCAATAGCAGCTCATTATATCCGTTTGCAAATCGGTGAGCTTCGTCGCGTATCCGCTGCATCAGCTTTAAAGCACCTAAATCATGGGGAATCGTAATCGGCTCACTTTCTCCTGGAGTAAAAATTTCTTCCCTCTGCTTCGCCAAGCCCACAATCGGTAAATCATGAAGCCCCAGCCGTTGAAGCTCTGCGACCGCCGCACTCAGCTGACCTTTCCCCCCATCCACAATCACAAGATCGGGCAGCGTAATCGGACTTCTCCCTTCTTTGGCGAGACGCCGCATCACCTCCACTGGGGTTTCCTGACTTTCCAACGCATCAGGGTTCGCCTCCATGTTCTCTCTTAAAATTCGACCATAGCGACGGCGAACCACCTCTGCCATACTCGCGAAGTCATCTTGCCCCTCCACCGTTTTAATCCGATAACGCCGATAGTTTTGATTATCCGGCAACCCTTCACGGAATCGAACCATTGACGCCACAATGTGCGTGTTCGAAATATTCGAAATATCAAAGCACTCCATCACTGTGGGAGATCGCATTCCAAGCCATTCACCCAACTCCTCTAAATCTTCCACCGGCTTTACCGTCGTCGGCACTCCACGCCCGCGCGTAAACTGGCGAGTCGGACTCAATGCCCGCTCCATGTTTGAAATGACATCTCGCAAGCGCGCCGCCTTTTCAAAGTCTAAGCGTATCGCCGCCCGCTCCATCTCAGCACGTAAAGTCTTAAACTGCTCACGCCTCCCCTTACCGCTCAACAAAGCACACGCCTTTTCTAGCTGCTCTAAATAATCCTCCCGCGAAGCCTTTCCCACACAGGGGGCCATGCAATTTCGAATCACATCCGCATTGCAATGTTTATAGTCCTGCTCACCCGGATCCTTTGGCCGACAGCTCCGTAAGCCAAATTCCTTATTCAACCAAGCAATGGTCGCGCGCAAGGCACCCGAATGCGCAAAAGGTCCAAAGTATCGCGCCCCATCCGCCTTCTTCAAACGCGTCGTGATAAACTTCGGCCACGGGTCATCAAGATTCACCTTTACCAGTAGAAACCTCTTATCATCCCTAAAGCTCACATTATAACGCGGCCGATACTGCTTAATGAGCTTTCCCTCTAGTAAAAGAGCCTCCTGCTCATTTCGGACCTCGTGCACCTCAAAATCGCAGATCGAATCAATCAAAGCCCGTGTTTTCCGATCTGCCCGTTTTTTCCCCGAAGGCATAAAATACGAACTCAACCGCTTCCTCAAATCTCGCGCCTTCCCCACATAAATGATCGACCCCAAACGATCCTTATGCAGATACACTCCCGGCTTATGGGAGACCTGCGAAAGGCGGGCGCGAAGTTCCGGTAGGTTGGACACGGCTCAAATCAACTCAATTTACTCTGGAAAGAAAAGACAACACCCATCCGTAGTCGCGTTCGAGAAAGGGCGCAATGGTGCTTCTTGAGAATTCCTAAATTCTAAAACCTGAATCCTCATCCCAAAAACCAACCACGACTCCCCCACCACCAGGCTGTGTTCTTTCGGCCAATGTCTTGGAACTCTCCCAAATCCCCACACTTGCGCCCCCGCTTTCTCCAGTTAATATCCCATTCTAACAAATGAAGTCCCTCCTTCCTTTCTTGCTTTTTCTTCTCCTGCCCGCACTCGCGAGCGCAGCAGAACCTGTTGCGCCCGATGAACTCAACGTCATCGATCTCCTCAATAAAGGTGGCTATACCATGATCGCCCTCGGCGTTCTCTCCACCTTCACCCTCGTTCTTGTCCTTCTCTACTTCCTCACCCTCCGCCGAGGATCCGTCGTCACAAATAAATTCATGAACAACGCGGAGTCGATGATCCGCAAGCGCGACTACATGGGCATCATTGCTTATTCCTCCCTCCGCTCGGAATCCATCGCCAGAGTCACCCAGAAAATGGTCGACTTCATGACGAAAAACCCTACCGCAACCCAAACCGACGTCCGTGAAGTCGCCGAAGCAGAGGGCGCCCGCCAAGCCGGGATCATGAACCAACGCGTCAGCTACCTTTCCGACATCGCCGGAATCGCCCCCATGGTCGGACTCCTCGGCACCGTCATCGGCATGATCAAATCCTTCATCGAACTCGCTCAAGGAAAAAACGAAGGCCTCAAACAGCTCCAGCTCGCAGAAGGAATCTGGGAAGCCCTCATCACAACCGCCGTTGGTCTCATTATTAGTATCTCCGCCGTCATCTTCTACGCTTACTTCCGTGGCCGCGTCATGCGCCTCGTCGCTGAACTCGAAGCCGCCGGCACCCACCTCCTCACCCTCATTGCGGGGCAAACTGCTTCACGCCACTCCGTTCAAGAGCAGCAGAATCATCCACAAGAAGACTACGCTGCTACCCCTCCTCCCGCAGGAATGCGCTAGACACCTTCATCCATTTGCTTCGCGATGAAAATCCGCCAGATCGATCCCAAGCCCGCCTCTTTCCAATTGGCGCCCATGATCGATATCGTCTTCCTTCTCCTTACCTTCTTCCTCGTAACCTACCAAATCACAGAGCAAGAAAAGGACATCAAGGTCGCCGTCCCCACCTCCACGGAAGGTGCCCAGAAAGCCCGCGTCGCAAACGAGATCGTCATCAACGTCACCAAAGAAGGCACCATCACTATCTCCGGCCAAGAATACACCAAGGCCGAGCTCCGCACGAAGCTTGAGCGCATCGTCAAAGCCTCCGAGCTCGCCAACACTGGCGGCGCCGACCAACAGCCCGTCCGCATCCGCACCGATGCCGACGGCACCAACCAGACCCTCTTCGAAGTCCTCGATGAAGTCCGCAAAGCCGGCATCTGGAACATCGGCTTTGCCAGCCGCGCCACCCCGAAAAACCAGTAGCGCAATCCTGCTTCTCCCAAAATTTGCCGCATTCATCAGATTTGCGGGCACTTCCTCCGCAGCTTTAACCTTCGTCAACTTTACCATTTTCGTGTATTGCGCGGTTCAAAAATCTTTACCGCCGCATCTCGTTCATCCCGCCCATCCGCGGCTCAAAAAAATCCCTTTGCCCGCAACGCTTTCATGAAGAAAACTCCCCTATTCCCCATGAAGCCCCTTTTCATCATCCTGCTCCTCTCCTCCCTCCTTCCAGCCCAGGAAGTTGAGCCAGCACCACCGCAGGTTGAACCCATCAATCCCCTCGAAGTAAAACCCTCCCGCGACATCTTCGATCTCGCCACCCTCTACTACAACTCCGCCACCGAGACCAAGGACGCACAAAAACGCACCCAAGACTACCGTCTCGCGGCCAACAAATTCGACCGCTTCCTCCGCGCCTTCCCCAACGATAAGAAGGCCATCGACGCTTGGTATTTCCTCGCCCTCAGCTACCGCCAAATCAACGAACTCGAGGCCTCCCGCACTTGCTTCGAGACGATCGCCAATCGCTGGGATACCGGGAAATTCGTGGCAGGTTCCGCGCTCCACCTCGCCCGCGATGACTACCAAGAAAAGAAATGGAAAAGCGCTGCCAAATGGTTTCTCACCCTCGCTCGCACCTCAGAGCAACCCAAGGTCCGCCACGAATCCCTCTACCGTCGGTTTCTCTGCTTTAACGAGCTCAACGACCCAAAAGAAATTCACGCCTCCCTCGATGCCATCCTCGCCGATCCCGAAAACCCTTACCGCGAGACCGCAAAAATCGCTCTCGCCCGTTTTCACCAAAATGCTAAGGCCTACCAAAAAGCCTTCCCCCTTTTCGTCCAGCTCTCTACCTCTAAAAAACAAGAAACCGCGGCCGACTCCACCCTCCAAGCAGCCCTCTGTGCGCAGGCTATCAAAGACCAAAAACAAACCCTCATCTGGTTCGCAAAAGCCCTCGATCATCCCGGCCTCAAAGACTGGCGCGGTCAAACTCAATTCACCCTGATGAATCTCAACTATCAGGCCAAAAATCACAAAGAAGTCACCCGGATTTTTGAAAAAGGAAACTTCAAACTCGAGGCCCAGCCTCACCTACAACGCCTCATCATAGCATCGAAATCCTACGAGGCTCTCGGGAACAAAAAAGAAGCACTGCACCACTATCAAGAAATCTACCGACTAGCCCCAAAAAGCGATGCTGGCTTCCAAGCCGCTTACCGACTCCTCGTCCAAGACCACACCAACAAGAAGAAAAACTTCACCAAACAAGCCGAAAACTTCCTCACCCGCCATCAGAAAGAACGCACCCGTGATCGCCGCTTTCACTCCGCCCGGCTCCTCCTCGCCGAGGACTACTACGAAAAAAAGGATTACCGCCGTGCCCTTCGCCACTACCAAGCACTCGACCTCTCTCTCATCGACTCCTCCAACCAACTCGGCGTCCGTTACCGCGAAACTAAATGCCACCTTGGACTCAAGCAGGATCAACAGGCACTCACTGCCATCAATGCTTTTCAAAAAGACTACCCAAAGAGCAAACAACTCACTCAACTCCGCCTCCAGCGTGGTGAAATTCTCAGTAGGCTTGACCGTGAAGACGAAGCTCTCGTCGACTTCCATGCTGTCCTCGCCGCCACCTCTGACTCTGACACCAAGCTTCGAGCCTTGATCCTCCAACGCCTTAGCGGCATCTATCAGGAGAAAAAAGAGCACGAAAAATTCGCCGCCACCCAACAAAAAATTCTCATGCTTCCCGGCATCTCCGAGAAGATGAAAGCGACCGCGCAATTTTGGCTCGGGGTGGAAGACTTCCGCCTCAAAAACTACCCTGAAGCCGAAAAACAACTCCGCATCGCCCGCGAGATGTTCCCCAAGGAATTCGCCATCCAAGCAGGCTCACTCCTGATTCGCTGCGCCTACCAATCTGGTAATCTCGATACCCTTGAAAAGGAAATCCACACCCTCCGCAAAGCCGACCCTAATTTCAAAGCACCCCAACCCATTATCCAATGGCTCGGTGCCAATCTTGCCAAGCAAGGCCACTACAAACGCGCTTGGCCTTTCTTAAACCAGAGCCTCAAAAAGCCCAAGAAAGCCACCGCGCTCATCTGGAAGCTCTACGCCGAAAGCTCCCTCACCACCAATCATCCCGCTGAAGCCCTCCGCGCCGCCGATGAACGACTCAAGCTCGTGACTCACCCCTACCGCAAGGCCGAAACCCTCTTTCAAAAGTCTCAAGCACACAACGCGCTCGGGCAATTCAACGACGCCCGCCAAGCCGCGGATGACGCCCTCGCTCTCCACCCCACTGGCAACCTCAACCTTTCTTTAAGACTCTTCGCAGGAGACATTGAAATGTCCGCCAAGCAGCCTCAAGAAGCTCTCCGTCACTTCGTCATCGTCGAGAGCCTTTACGCCAAAACCAAGGCCCAAAAAATCGAAGCCACTGAAAAACTCATCGCTTCCTTAAAAGCGATCAATTCCCCCAAAGCCCTCAAGCAGATCTCGGAGTATGAGAAATCCCTCAGCACCCTAAAGGCTGCCGAGTAAGCCCTTCCACAGGGCACTGCACGAACTACAGCACAGGCTTATCCTTCGATCTCGGACGCCGCCGAATCTTAAAAATTTCAGCTCTCGTCTCAATTGGTAGCCCACCATAAACAACGCCTACCAACTTTTTAACCGAGCGACTCACCTTGGACTTTTCGTTCCATGAAAAAATCAACGTCCTCCCCATTCTTTTCGAAACAAGCACTCTGGCTCGCTCAAATTTATCAAGCTGCCGCTGCACCGACTCCAAGGACAAACCTAAGTCCTTACTGATCCCCCTTCCGTACCCTTCCCCATAATGGTAGAGATATAGCAATGTCAAATCAGCAGTTTGTCCTCCTAAAAGCTCTGATAAAACCGTTTTCATTTGACTGCCATATACAGTCAAATGAATTTATTATCCAGTCTTTATTATGAACCCTCCAAACTGGCAAAACTGCACCGAAGAAGAACTTTGGAAATATGTCGCCTTTCACCTCGCGTCACACGGTATCGACTCCGTGCTCGTAGGAGGAGCAGTCGTCGCGATTTACACCGAAGGGCTCTACCAATCAGGTGATCTCGATCTGATCCCAAACGAAATGTTTCGGCCAAAAATCGAGACCGTTCTCGCTAAAATCGGATTCGTTCCTTCAAAGAGCCGTTACTTCATGCACCCCAAGTGCAGTCACCTCTTTCTAGAATTCCCGAGAGGCCCAGTCGAACTAGGTGATGAATATCCGGTCACACCCGACATTGTGGAACATGAGGGCCGAGCCCTCAAAATTCTCTCGCCCACCTCATGCGTTAAGGACAGGCTCGCGGGATACATCTACTGGAAGTCACGTGACTACTTCGACCAAGCGACCCTCGTCTGCCTTCGACAAACTTCCAGAATTGATTGGCCTGCCATTGAAACTTGGTGCGCTTCCGAAAGACACCACGAAGTCTTTAAAGAACTAAAGCAGGCGGTATCCAACGCAAAAAGCTGAAGGGAGTTTACTCCCCATCAAAAGTCCCCTTTTGATCCACCACGATGGTGTCCTCCGGCTTTAACAAAAACTGCTGGTGCTCCTTGTTCCGGAGATCGAGCGTCTTCGTCACCTTTCCGCGTGTCACAAAAATCCGTTTCTTGGTGCCAAAGGTTGTCAAATCACCCGCCGCCTGAATCGCCTGTAGTAAAGTCATCCCCGGCCGATAGGCCACTGGCCCAGACTTTTTCACCATCCCGCCCACACTGACAAAAGACCGATTCGTGGTCGCCTCCGCATCACTCTTCACCGTGATCACTGGGCGGGCGTAAATCCCCGTCTTTTTAAAAAGATTCTCAATCGAGCGCGCCAGCGAGTCATGCTCCAAACCCTTCGCGTTTAACATCACATCAGCCAGCGGGATTTTAATCCGACCATCACGTCCCACGATGTATTCGCCATTAATCGTCCCCTGCTCACTCGTTGGCACCCCCTTAATGGTAATCATCAATCGATCCCCTGCTTGAATCGCAGCAAACGAGGTGAAGGTGAGAAGAAGCGTAACTACAGAACTAGCAATGAAAGTCGGAATTCTAAACATGTTTTCAGTGATCTCTGAACGCTTAAATCCTCATTCGTTCAAATTTTACAAAGAAAGGCACTTTCAAATTCGTTCAAAATTTCCCCTCCTAAAGTCCTCATTCATCAGTCACACTCCTCCCATGATCCGAGAGAAGCTACCCCTCCTGCTCCTCGCTCTGCTGGTCCCTTTGCTGACTCACTGCTCCACTTCACTCGCCGTGCCGGATACCATTCGCCTCGAAAAAAACGCTCTGCACAGCTTCGATGGTGATTCGCTCCCCTACACCAAGTGGCTCCCGAAAGAAGAACCCAAAATCGTCATCATCGGTGTCCACGGAATCTCCGGAGCTGCGGCCGATTACAAACCGCTCGCCACTCACCTCCTTGAGAACGACACCCGGATTGCCGTCTACGCTGCAGAGACTCGAGGACAGGGAAATGATCCTATTAAAGAACGGCGTGGCCACGTCCGTAAACGCGAAGACTGGTTTCGCGATCTTTACGGCTTCACCACCCTCATTCGCAAGAAGCACCCAAAGGCCAAGATCATCTGGTGCGGCGAAAGCATGGGCTCCCTCATCGTCCTCCACGCCTACGCTTCGCAAATGGCACAATTTGAAGTCACATCACCCTGTGATGCCATCATCCTGGCCTCTCCCATTACCGAGATCAAAGGTGACTTCCCCCGTTGGAAAATTCACGCCGCTCATTCTCTCGCCACCATTTTTCCAAAAGCCCGCATTTCGCTCGAAACTCTCTCAGGACAAAAGGAGGTGAAAGTCACCAAAGACACCGTCCACCAAGAACAAGCCGAGACGAACTCATACCATATCAAGCGCCACACCCTGCGCCTCCTCTCGACACTTGGAGACATGATCGAAACATCCTCAGAAGCCGGACAATCGTTCAACCTCCCCGTCCTCATCCTGCACGGTGGGAATGACGTCTTCTCCGAAACCGCGGCCGTCCAGCGCTTTGCCAAGAGCCTCCCACATCAAGAGATGATCACCCTCAAACTCTACCCCGAGAGCTACCACCTCCTCTTCCATGACCACCAGAGCGATCAAGTCATCAAGGACATCGCCAAGTGGCTGAAGAATATGTAAGCACGTGCTACTGCTTCGCAAAATCCGCGAGCTTCGTCGCGATTTCCTTGATCTCCTTAATGCTCTCTGGAGTCGGTTTTTCCTCTTCCCCGAGCGTCATCGCATTACGAAGCCCCTGAAGGAACTCGCGCATCTTCTTCACATGAGGCAGTCCACTGATCGCAGGATTGAGCGACCCAATAGACTCAGAATAATAATCGGCAACATCTTCTCGAAAGAGAGCCCTCGCCCGTTCTTCGGTGAATTTTTTATCAACTGCACTCGAGGCCGCTTCCAGTGCCTGAAGCCAGCCCCCGAGAGAAATGAGATGTGAAAGGTCGGGATCACGAAGACTCACTAACTCCCGTTCGACGTCACGCTGAGTCGCTGCGAGCGCTGTTTTCAGAGCTGGGAGATCCTTGTTTTCCGCATGATCCAACAGAGCTGCTACGTGCCGCTTAATCCGATCACCCGCTCCCAGCGCTTTTGCGTAACGAGAAAGATGAGAAGCAATCGTAGGCACATCCTCAGAATGACCAGTCTGCACCGCGATAAAGCCATCCGCAATCAAAGTCCCAAGTCGTGTCGCGAGCTGAGTCCGATCCAATGGAAGGCGTGCATGCTGCTTGAGATGGTCATTGGTGTAGGCCAAGGGAGAGATTTTCTCGAGTTCATCGAAAACCTTCGAAATTGAGGGCACGGTGAACTCATTGAGCGCACTTTCTGAGCGAAAATGATCATCATCGAGCAAATCTTCAGGGATTTCCGGTTTTTCCTGAGCCGTGAGAAGGCTAGAAAAAAACACTAAGGGTAAGAGAAAACTAGAAATCATGGGTAAAACATCCCATAATCTGCTCATCCGCGCGACGTGAAATTTTCCGAGCACTGAAACTTGACAGGTGAGCCGAAATCCCTAGGTTTCCGGTCCGCCCAGAAAGCGGAATCAATTATGGCCAATAGTAAGTCAGCAGAAAAGCGAGTGCGTCAGATCGAAAAACGTACCGCACGTAACCGTTCTATCAAGAGCGAGATCAAGACCCTTCACAAGAAGACCCTCGCTGCTGCCGAAGATGGCAACACCGAAGAGGCCCGCAAGGCATTCAGCTCTTTTGCTTCCGCCGTTGACAAAGCTGCTAAGCGCAACGTCATCAAGGATAATAAGGCCGCCCATATGAAGTCTCGCACCAACAAGGCCATCAAGCCTGCCTAATCGAGACGAACCCTTCCAAGGTTCTTTAAGGTTTTCACGAGAGCCGGGAGGGATTACCCTTTCGGCTTTTTTGTCCCTAAAATTTCACCCGATGTCGGACACGCCCCAAAAAGAACGCCTTGAGAAGGCGAAACAAATCGCAAACAACCCCGTCGCCTATAAAGTCTGTGAAGGTTGTGATTCCATTGTAGTGAGCGATGTCGTGATCTGCCCGAATTGCCATGGCTACCGTTTCGACGGAGACCGTGAGCGTGTCATCGACCAAGCCCTTGAGCTTGGTTCCCGCGAGCAACGGAGCGTCACCGCTGAAGATCTGACTTAAGTCAGTCTGCCGCCCACACAAAAAAGCCACCTCGATCTCCCGAAGTGGCTTCTTTTGAATAAAAAGGGGATTTGAATACTAGCTCACATTAACTGCTTCTGCGCCAGTCTCACCAGTACGGATACGGATGGCTTCTTCAACAGGAGAGACGAAGACTTTTCCGTCACCGATTTTTCCGGTATTCGCGCTTTTCACGATCGCTTCCGCAACTTTTGCCGCGTCTTCATCGTTAATGACAATCTCGATCTTCACCTTAGGAAGAAAATCGACAGTGTATTCAGAACCACGGTAAATTTCAGTGTGGCCTTTTTGACGTCCGAAGCCTTTGACTTCGGTAACAGTCATTCCCTGGACATCAACCTCGGCAAGAGCTTCTTTGACCTCCTCGAGTTTGAACGGCTTGATGATGGCTTCGATTTTTTTCATGATCTTTTCTAAAAGTCTAAAATGATGGTAGCAACTGCCGTGCCAAATTCTAGAAGAAAGAAAGCAGATGTTTTGAAAATCCTGTAAAAGTCTCAAGCGAAAGGGTCAATTCCACTATTTTACTCCTTTGCCCTCTTGAGAGCGACCTCGTCGAATTCTTTTATCTAAGGAGCAAGCTCCAGATTTTCGCGAACACGAATCTCTGAAAAAAACTGATGCACGTCTTCCGGGGTGGTTTTTCCTGTTTTTGCAATCACTGCCAAAAAACGATCACCACTGTTACTTTTCAAATGGCACACCATGAGGGGATTTTCAGAAAATCCACCTTGTAAAAGACCTCGATAGCCATCTCCGTCGAGCCGTATAGTTTGTCCACCGGATGCCATTGGGAACATCATTATTTTTGCAGTCACTAATGTGACGGCCGTTTTTAAACCATCTGGAGTTTTTGCGTCTCTAATCAAATCATCTGAAACTCGATCTATAAAAATCATTTTGGCAAAATCATCTTTCCCCCACTCAAGAGGCAGACTCTTGAAAACCTCATCATCCTCCATCTCCACGATCGAAATTTTAAAGTCTTCGTATTCAAAATAGGCTTCTGTTTTTTCAACCTTGGATGTTTGGGGCTGAGGTATGTCGAAAACACTCTTCTCAAACTCAAACGTGAAGTGATTTAAAATCTCGACCGAATCAAAGGTCATCTCCCGAATCTCACGCGCTGGGAAAGAATGCTTTCCTCCCTCAGTGAGATTATCCAACGCCTTACGCTTCAGATGCTGAAGAGCGACATGAGGCCAGAGTGCCCAAGCGGCAGTCACTAAAATGACCAGAGTGACAACTAGGGCGTTTCGTTTCATCGGGAACAACCTATCACAACACGCAAAAAGCCACCATTCGCATGGTGGCTTTTTGAAGAGTCTACAGAAGTGATGATTACTTCAACATTGAGCCGATGAGATCATTCATTCCGGCGATGACGTTCGCGGGGTTCTTGACCATTCCGGCGGCGAGGAGGGCGTTATCGGCGAGTTGGTTCGCGACTCTCGTAGCCTGTTCTTCGTTCTCCCCTTTGAGGGCGTGAAGTTTGGCGACGATTTCGTGGTTCGGGTTGAACTCGAGACGCGCTTTCATTTCTGGAGCATCCTGCCCCATCGCTTCCATCATGGCACGAATCTGGCCGCTGGGAGCGTCCTTCGGCTGCAGAGCGACGACCGGGTGAGATACGAGGCGCTTGCCCAGCTCTACGCCCTCGACTTTTTCGCCAAGAGTCGTCTCAAGCCACGCGACGAGGTCTTTTCCATCCTCTTCGTTGAGCTTACTTTCGTTCTCATCAAGATCATCGAGCTCGATATCAGAGCGGTCCGCATTGACGAGAGTCTTCCCTTTGAACTCGCGGAGATTTTCGAGCACGTATTCATCAACAGGGTCGGTGAAAAGAGCGACTTCGATGCCTCGCTTTTTGAACGCCTCGATGTAGGGACCAGTGACCATGGTCTCGTGATCCTGTCCGGTGAGGTAGTAGATGGTATCCTGCTCGTCCTTAGCCCGATTGAGGTAATCCTCGAAAGAAGAGAGTTCCCCTTTTTCTAGCATGCTGGACTCGAAGCGAAGCAGCCCTGCAAGCGGTTCCTGGTGATCGTAAGAAGTGGCAATCCCCTCTTTGAGGAAACGACCGAACTTCTCAAAAAACTCCTGATACTTCTGGGGCTCATTTTTGGCCTGCGTGCTGAGGTGCTTGATGAAGCGCTTAGTAAGAAGGCGGTTGAGCTTCTGCACGAGCGCACTGTCCTGCATCGACTCTCGGGAAATATTAAGCGGGAGGTCCTCGCTATCGACAACTCCTTTTAAGAAACGCAACCACTCGGGAAGAAGCCCCTGCGGCTCGGGATCAATAAGCACCTTTCGACAGTAGAGAGACACTCCGCTTTTCATTTGCCCCATTCCGAAGCGTTCTTGGTTTTCCTCAGGAGTGAACAGGAGCGCATTCAAACTCAGCGGCGCATCGGTATTAAAGTGCAGCGTGTGACGTGGAGTGTCCACGGCATGCGCGCAGTATTGATAGAACTCTTTGTATTCTTCCTCGGTGACTTCCTTTTTGGACTTCATCCAGATCGCCTCGACGGTATTGACGAGCTCGCCATTCACCTTGAGCGGAAAGGAGACGAAACGGGAGTAGCGGGAAATGATTCCCTTCAAGGTATCTTCTTTAGCAAAGTCCGCCGCATCTTCCTTGAGGTGCACCACAATCCGGCAACCGCGCTGTTCATCTTCAGCATCTGAAATGGTGTAGCCTGTCTGACCATCACTTTCCCACTTGTGAGAACCAGCATTTTCCTCCCATGAATGAGTGTAAACCTCGACCCGCTCCGCAGCCATAAAGGCGGAGTAGAAACCGACACCGAATTGTCCGATCACGGACGCATTGCTATCCCCCTTCTCTTTAAGTGCTTCGAGAAACTCCTTCGATCCCGAACGCGCGATCGTTCCGAGGTTTTGCGCCAACTCCTCTCGATTCATCCCGATCCCGTGATCGGAAAAAGTGAGCGTCTTCGCTTCCTCATCGGTAGTGATGTTGATTTCCAGTGGTAAGTCTCCTTGATGGATCGCGTTTTCCGTAAGCTGCTTGAGGCGGACTTTTTCCAGTGAGTCAGAGGCATTTGAGATCAGCTCACGGACGAAGATTTCCTGATCGGTATAAAGCGAGTGGATGACGATATCAAGAAGCTGACGGACTTCAGCCTGAAAGGACTGAGTTTCGGGCTGTGCGGTTTCAGAAGTGCTCATAAAGATGTAAGATTTATGGCGAAAAATACGCATCGAATCCGCCCTGTCAACGCCATGGAGCGATTGAATCGTCAAAATAAAACATCCCCTCAAAAGCCGAGGGAACAAAGAGAGCGCATTCTGACATGTCACACAAATTCACCCAAACATCCACTTCCTCAAATGGACTGTCCTTTTTCCTTTAGAAATCGGTCCAGAGTGCTAATTCAACTCGGTCATTTACTCACTGCGTTAAAATATCATGTCGCAAACGCCTGCTCCCGCCTCCGCAGCCCCTTCCTCATCCGATTCAAACCACCTTCGCAACGCCGTGATCCGCCTCGCGGGGAACTCGCAAGATGGTATCCAATCCGTCGGCGCCTTCCTAGGCCAACTTGCTGGCTCAACTGCTCAGGAGGTCATGACCTACATGACCATTCCGTCGACAATTTCTGGAGGGCCATCTATTTTCCAAGTCCACCTAGGTTCTGGCGAAGTCCTCCACCCCGGAGATGAAGCCGATACCCTCGTTGCCTTCTACCAGCACTCCTACGATAATCACCTCAAGACACTCAAGGACGGCGGCATCTGCTTTTATGATTCCGAAAACGTCGAGGAAATCAAAGAAGGGCGCGGCATCATTCATATCGGCGTCCCTTTCACCTCAGCTACCATCGAGGCGATTGGCGGAAATGCCAAATCTCGTGGTAAAAACATCTTCGTCCTCGGCCTCCTCTGCGCCGTTTACCAACTCGACCGCGAGCGCATGTCTGATATCATCGCTGGTAAATTCGGCAAAAAATCCGAAGACATCCTTCGCAATGCCATGCTCGCCTTCGATGCGGGCTACGCTTGGCCCGTCCACGACATCGAGCACATGCCGATGGCGCCCGGAGAAAATGAAGGCGACAAACGTATTTCGACAGACGGAAACACCATGCTTGCGCTCGGCCTCATCGCCGGCGGCTGCCGTTTCGGCGCTGGTTACCCCATCACCCCTTGGACCACCATCATGGAATTTCTCCGCTCTGAACTGCCAAAATATAATGGCATGTTCATCCAATGTGAGGACGAACTCGCCGCGGTCTCTCTCGCCATCGGAGCTTCTTACGCGGGCCACCTTTCCATCACCGGTTCCTCCGGCCCAGGTCTCGCATTAAAAGCAGAAGCCATCGGTTACGCATGTATGGCTGAGATTCCTCTAATCGTAGTGAATATCCAACGTGGTGGACCTTCCACCGGCCTCCCAACTTCGGTAGAGCAATCCGACCTCATGCAAGCAATCTACGGCTCGCATGGTGACGCACCTCGCGTCGTCCTCGCTCCACGAAATGTCGAAGACTGCTTCTACACCGCAGTGGAGGCTTGCAGAATCGCAAAGGAATATTCCACCCCAGTTCTCATTCTCTCCGATCAAGCAATCGCCACTCGTCTCGAAGCCTTTGAAGAACCTGATCTCTCTCAGCATTGGAATACGCCAGAACTCGATCTCTCCGAGCGTGGTGAAGATTTTAAACCTTACCCTCTCGATCAGATCACCCGCCACGCCCCTCCCGGCGCTCGCTCCACAGAAGGTAAGTATCCTGTTGTCACCGGTCTTGAGCACGACGAATGGGGTCACCCATCTGGCAATCCTGAAAACCACGCGAAGATGACCGTGAAGCGTCGCGAAAAGCTCGTTCAACTCGCCGAAAGCTACAGCCCAACCACGGTGCATGGTGAAAAATCTGGCAACCTTCTTATCGTCGGCTGGGGCTCCACCTATGGCCCGATCAAAGAAGCTGCTGACCGCATGAATTCCGAAGGCCACAAGGTCGGCGCAGTCAACATCCGCCACGTCCACCCACTTCCAAATGATCTCGAAGCAATCTTTGAAAACTACGATCACATCCTTGTCCCCGAAATGAACGACTCCGCCCTTTACGGATACGGACAGCTTGCAACTCTCCTCCGC
>JBDNAW010000108.1:0-17275 GCA_039768255.1 Akkermansiaceae bacterium
AAAGGTCAAAAAAAGCCGCGCATCGTTTCCGAGACGCGGTTTTTGAAAGTAGAATAATCTCTTTTAGCCCTTTGCCTTCATCCCAAGAACTCCGACAAGAGTCAGGGCGCCGATGATGAGGAAGGTCGAGATGCCCCAAATGGAGGCCCCGAGACCGGAACTTGGGATATCTGCAAGAATAGGAGGGCCTGCACCTGGTTCGGGAGGAGCGACATAGGTAGCAGGATCAATGAGGTCTGCCTCGGTCAGCATTCCCTCGCGTTTTTCTCCGCGGTGCTTGGCAACATCTTCAGGAGTCACTGCTGAAGATGAATGTCCGAAAGAGTTTCGAACATAAGTCAGCACGGCTGCGATGTTTTCGTCACTCTGCTCAAAAATGGCATCATTGACCGGCATCATCACACCTTGGTAATCTTGTCCGTTCACTTTGATCGGGCCTTGGAGACCGTGAAGCTGGATACGCACGAGGTTTTCTACAGGCCCACTTACCCACTCAGAATTCGTGAGAGGAGGAAATGCGCCCGGCATCCCTGCTCCGTTTGGCTGGTGACAGGTGACGCAGGAACCGGGCTTGTCGTAGAGGGACTTGCCAAGCTCCATGATGGCTGGATCGATTGATTTTTCTGTGCTCACGATACTTTTGGTGGGTTCAGTTTTAGCTGGTTTTGGAGGAACTGCTTTCACAATAAGTTCCTTCGCCTCATATGCCGCAGATGTTTCACCGGATTCTTTGGTAAGAGTCAAGAGCCACGCGACGAGATCGCGCATTTCTACGGGCTTGAGGAGCGCTCCCATGGCAGGCATGGCGGAGGGGAGTATGGTGGTTTTGGTGAGGTCCGCAGTTGCGATTTTCCAAACCGTTTCTCCCTCCTTAAAGTCGATCTCACTATCGCTCTCTTTCAGAATCATGCCTGTTTTTTCTTCACCATTTTTGAGGGTGACGGTGGCGAGGCCAAAGCCGCTGGCGATCTTGGCGCCAGGGTCAATAAGAGACTCAACGAGTGCCCTGGCATCCTGCCGGAGGGCGATGCCGGCGAGGTTTGGACCCGCGTTTCCGCCTTCAGAGTGGCCACCGGCGTAACGGTGGCAGCGCATGCATTGGGCCGCACCGTGGGATTGGAAAATCTTGAAGCCGCGATCTGCATTCCCACCGGAGAAGGTGGGAGCCCAGTGATCGAGGGGGGCGTCTTCTTTGAGTGTTCCTTGGTAGCTCTCAAGAGCGGATTTGATCGCGGGTTCTTCGCGTTGTTTTGCGGCGGCGAGGAGTTCGAGCGCGGATGAAAGGTCACCTTTTCCTGTGGTCAGGGCCGTGAGACCATCACGGATGAGCGGGACGGAAAATTCAGCGGGAAGTGTGGCAGCGATCTCCCAAGCTTTTTGGCGGCGGGTGATCGACTCGGACTTGAGTGCTCCGATGACGGCGGCGACGCTGGCGCGAGGATTGCGTTTGGCAGCGAGCTCGAGCGCGGCGTTGGCGAGGAGGTCATTCTTCGATTGCGCGGCTTCGGTGAGAAGTTCGGAGGAATGCTCCGGCGTGGTTTCGAGGAGCTGCTTGAGAGCCTCGACGCGGGTGGCGGGTTCGATCTTCTCATCACGAATGAGATGAGTGAGTTTCCCGGAATCGAGAAGGGACTTGAGGTCGATTTTGTATTGCGATGCGATTTTCATCGCCAGTCCGGTGATCGCTGGGCCGGAGTTGAGGAGGGCGGGGAAGTTTTTCTCGAGTTGGGACTTTACCACCGCGGGATCGCGCTTGGGCAATGGAGCGTATTTTCCAATCGACTGATCGACGATATGAGGCTCAGCCCAGAGGCTCAGAAGGCGGAGAACCTCCTTACGCTCTGTCATGGAAATCTGCTCATTGGTGGCGATTTTCACCAGGCGGGCCATGTTTTTTTCTCCCCCGATACGGTAGCCGGAGTGGATGAGGCGGCGCATCATGATGGGGGTGATCTTTCGGCCCGGTCCTCCCGTGGCGTAATCATCGAGAAGCGCGGCGAGTGCGGGGCGAACGGTCTCGATCGAGAGATCGTGAATGGCACGTATGACTTCGTCTGAAATCTTAGGTTCTTTATCGGTGAGTGCGAGGACAAGCCGGTCATCGCGTAGGCGGCGAAGGCCAACGACTGAGGCAAGGCGGACGGCGGGGCTTTCGTGCTTTAGGAGATCAGCAAAGCCATCGGCTCCAGCACAGCCAACGAGTCCCATGATGACGGCGTGGCGGAGGTAAGGATCGTCGTTGTTATTTTGAATGAGAATATCAACAAGCGGGGTGACGGCAGCGGGGTGAGGTTTCCGGTTCAGCGCGAGTGCAGCGAGAGCTTGCACTCGGGTGGAGGAATCCTTCAAGAGTGGAATCAGGATGGAGGAGTCGCTGAGGGTTGACTCGCCAAGGGCCTGCGCAGTCTGGCCGCGAACGTGAGCGTCCTTGTGGCTTAGAAGGCGAGCTAGGAAGTTGGTGGCATTGTCGCTCTTGTTCAGGCGTGCGAGCATTCCAAGCCCCCAGACGCCGTGGAGGCGTTCCATTTCATTGAGGCGTTGATTAGCTGCAGCGGTGAAGAGGGCAAGTGCTTCGGGCTTCTTTACGAGGTGGTATTGCGCGCGGAGACGGACTCGTTGGTCAGGGTGCTTGAGGAGTCTGGCGAGGGTATTCGAATCAAATGTAGAAAAGCCTTTTTTGAAGAGAGAGGCGACTTCGTTGACCGTTTGATCCTCGGCAAGGCCGGGCTGGCTGAGGGTGTAAACGCGGCCTGCTTCGTGAGAGGTCCAACCGGTGATGAAGTCGGCGACGTAGATTTTACCATCGTATCCCCATTCGACATCTGTAACGGCGGCGCCCCAGTTAAACTTCGCTGAGTCGGAGACTTTAAATCCGGCGCCTGCTGGTGAGATGCCGAAGCGCCATATGCCTGACGCGGCAGGTCCTCCACGGTAATCGCAAATCAGGAACTGGTCTTGACAATCGAGCCCGTAACCGGTGCCAGGATGGTAAGCGAGACCGGATGGGCCGGAGGTGAGGTTTTGGATGGGAGGAAGGATGTAGGCGGGCTGAGACTCGTTATAAGGCTGCCACATTTTCTCTTGCATCCAGCGATTCACGGGACGGTCCGGAATACCTGCGGTCCGGTGGAAAGAGTGGAGCACTTGGTGACCCATGCGCCAACCGGAGTCCGCGCCGTCCATCATGACAACAACGCGGGCCTGGTCTCCTTGGTCAGAATTATTGTCGACAGAAACGGCGGTTCCCCATTGGTCGAAGGCGATTTCTTTGGGGTTCCGAAGCCCGGTGTGGACGACTTCCATATTTGATCCATCTGGCTCGAAGCGGAGGATCGCTCCTTGGCCAGGGAAGGAATACTCTCGTCCTTCTTTGGTTGTGAATGCAAAGCCACGGTCACCGATGGTGGTGTAAAGACGGCCATCTGGACCGAGTGCGAAGCCGTTGAGGTCATGTCCTGAGAAAGAAACGCGCACGCCAAAGCCGTCTTGGATTGTTTTGTAATCATCTGCGACGAGATCGCCGTTCTTATCTTTGAGGGACCAGATTTTAGGAATACAGGCAAAGTAGATTTCACCTTCGAAGGCCATGATGCCGGCGGCGGTGCCATCGAGGAGATCGTTGAACTTGTCAGCAAAGACCTCATGCTTATCTGCGACGCCGTCACCATTGGTATCAACAAGGACGCGGATTTTTTCGGTCTTCTCGGTCATTTTTTCAACTGAGATTTTTTTGTGCGACCACTTTTTGTGCATGGCGACTCGGTCTGCGGTCGTCATGGCGGCCATGTCATCCATGAGCCAGTAGAGGTGGTTCCGGTTATCCTCGATTCCATGACGGAAGCGGTGAGTCTCAGCGACGAATACTGCTCCATCTTCTGCGACGGTAAGGGCGGTCGGCGAGTAGAGGCCGGAGGTCGCGTTCTCTGAGAAGATGGTAAGTGCGGTGCCGGGGACGACGGTTACTCCTGGGATTGCATCGGTGCTGACGAGGTCACCTTTGGCGGCAGGCTTTTTAGGATCTTTAGTTTTGGGAAAAGTGATTTTGTTAGAATCTGAGAAGACGAAGTGGTCAGCATTGATGATGCCCCATCCGCCGCGATGATCGTCGTTGATCTTAATTTGCGCTTTTTGGCCGTTGAACCGGCTGAGGTCCCAGATAACAGGGCGCATGGTGAGGTCGTTTTTGCCGGAAATTTGCATCTCAAGATTTCCATCGACGTAGAGCTGGACGGCAGTTTTTCCGGGATGAGAACCACCAGAAATGAGGAAGCTGAGGAATTTTTGTGAGATCGTGAATTCGGGGGATGTCAGGGTTCCCGCAGCGGCATCGCCTCCATGAGCGGAACTGACATAATATTGTCCACCGTAATCGTTGACGGTGCCATTTAATCCCTCGGGGCTCGCCGCAGTAGGGGATTTACCAAAGGCGGGGCCTTCTTCTTTCCATTCGCCAAAGCCATCAGACTCGAAGGGCTCGAAGATGGTTTGCTTTGCGGAAATCGGAAGTGTGAGTGAGCTGAGAGCAAGGAGCGTCGATGCGTTCATGAACTGGAGAGAGATACGGATGGGGAAATTTACAAATTGCATAAAATTGCAAAATTTAAGTTATGGCATATTCAGTGCCTCAAAGCCACCACGAGTGGCTTTGGTTTTACTATTAGCAGTCTGTAACACGCCGACGACAGTACCGGTGCGTGCGGAAAAAACGGGAGAGCCGCTCCAGCCACCAGCAGGGAAAGGTTTGCTCGTCTGGTAGCCGTAGTGGTAGCTGCCAGTTTGAGCGGGGGTGGCCATTACGGTAGCAGCGAGGCGTTCTTTTTTACGAAGGATGTAAATGCGATCGCCAACGCGGATATCGGCAGATTTTTGGTAAGGAAGAGCGTCAGCGGAAGAGAGGCTTGATTCGTCATAAGTCCAGACATGGAGATCGCGCTGCTGATGAACGCGCTTTTTCACGACGACGGCATTCTCTTGGCCTTCCCGGATGAGCTGCGTGCCATTTCCCATTCCGCCCTGGTGAATCGAGCACCCAAGGTAGAGTTTACCGTCGTGGTTGAAATGAAACATGGTCCCTTTTGCGGTGAGGTGATGCATCGTTTGATAAACGGGCACGGAAGGAGAAGGCTTCGGTTTATCAGAGCAGGAGATCAGAAGGCTAGCGAGGACAAGGAGGCAAATTCGCATGAGGGAATTTTGCACAGGAAACGCTCTAGGTCACTCGGATTCCTCTAAAGTCGGGTCATCTTCTTTTTCTCGAATACAGAGCCCGATTGAGCCAACCATGAGAAGGTAGCAGGCGAGGAGTTCGAGGTAGCCTTCGACGGTGCGAGGAATATCGGGATGGTAGTTACCATCGAGAGTCGCCTGCCAGAGAACGGGTGTCCCGAGAAAGCGAGCGAGAACGTAAATCATAATGAGTGCGGAGGCGAAGAAGCCTGCTGCGGGGTGAGCGGTGAACTCGGAGTAAAAGCGTGGAAAGGATTTCTGATTTTTAAAAAACAGAACAAAGCCATAGATCGCCACAGGGATGAAAATGTAGTGGAAAGGAAAAGGGAGGTGAGCTTGCGCCATGCCATCGGTTTCACCCAGAGCGGCGGAGATTCCTCCAAGGCCCATGATCTTGTAAAAAGGGCCGATTTTTCCAGCCGCCTTCGCGGCGCCAAACCAGAAGGCAGCTGCGATGAGGAGAAGGAAAACTTGAAGTCCTTCTACCGCACTTTCCTCAGTTGGAAGCGTGGTGTGTTCTGGAAGCCATGCCGGAAAGAGGATCAGAATCGAACCCGCGGCGATGAGGAGGGCGATGACGATTCGCCGTTTCCAGATGTTTTCGGGTTTGATGCTCATGGTGGGATGATTGCGAAAGTGGATTAGTAGTCAACCTTGCGTAGACTGAGCCCATCAGCGGGAGCGCAGAGGGGAGATTTTTTATCTGCCGGATTTTCGACGAGATCGTAGAGGTCATCGAGTCTGAGATAGCCTTGGGAGGCGTTGACGGCGGCGCCGGTGAGGAGGCGGACCATTTTGTAAAGGAAGCCGTTTCCGGTGAAGCTTAGGGTGAGGCCGTCATCGGTGTGGATGAAGGAGGCATCGGTGATGATTCGGCGGTAGTCGGTGTCCTCGGTTTCGTTGCCCCGATTGGCGGCGAAGGCACGGAAATCATGCTCGCCTTTCATCATGTCGAGCGCTTCTTGGAGAGTCTCGGGATTGAGAAGACGAGGAAGGTGCCACGCGCGGCCTGCCGTGAAAGGCGGAAGAATCGGGAGGGTGCAGAGGTGGTAGGTGTAGGTTTTTGCGGTGGCTTGAAAGCGGGCATGGAAATCCGCGGTGACTTCCTCGCAACTGATGATGCGGATGGAGGCGGGAAGTTTGGTGTTGAGCGCGGGAACCCAGTTGAAGGGGTTCATGGTGAGATGGTCAGGAGCGTCGAAGTGGGCGACTTGGCCTTGGGCATGGACTCCGGCATCAGTGCGGCCGGAACCGTGAAGGCGGAGTGGCTCTTTGGCGACGATTTTGAGGGCGTCTTCGATGCGTTCTTGGATGGTGTCGCCATTGGGCTGGATTTGCCAACCGGCGTAGGGGGCGCCGTCGTAGGCGATGGTGAGTTTGAGGCGCATGATGCTTTACCAGCCGAGGTAGTCGTTGAGGATTTCGAGGGCAGCGGCTTGGTCGATGACCTCGCGCTGATTTTTCGCTTTTCGTCCGGCTTCACGGAGCTTCTCAGAAGCGGTGACGGTGGTGAAGCGTTCGTCGAAGAGTGTTAGTGGAACGGGTGAAATTTTAGGGCGAAGTTTCTCGGCGAAGGCGCGGACTTTCTCGGAGCTTTTACTTTCCGAGCCATTGAGGCGGAGAGGAAGACCAAGGAGGACATGCTGGATTTTACGCTCGGCGATGACTTCGACGATGCGCTCGAGCACGCCTTCTTTTCGGTTGTCGACGGTTTCGACGGGGTGCGCACCGATGGCGAATTCATCCGTCGCGGCGAGGCCGATGCGGGCGTCTCCGTAGTCGATGGCGAGGATGGGGTGATCGTGCATAGAGTGGCTTATTTTCCAGAATTATCGAGGAAGAGGAGGTAGCTTGAGATGAGAATACAGCCTATTCCAATGATGATGGACTTGAGTCTTCCGAAATGAATTCCAAAACAAAGAAGACCAGCCCCAGCTAGAAAAAATCCGATCAAGGTAAGAGATTTCATTTGAGAAAGAGAGGAAGAATTCATCACGATCAGAAAATTGAGGTCTCCCGCCGAGAGGTTAAAGGGCTGGCAATGGATAGGCAATCGAATGCTTAAAATATCATTTCTGGTGACGAAAAATAGGGGGATGAAAATTCGATTTCACGCTGTCTTAGGATTTCTAATGATTCAGATGTGCGCTTCAGCGCGGACGTGGACGGATGTGAAAGGGAGAACGATTGAAGGAGAGCTGGTAAGAGTTGAAGCAGAGATAGCCGTGATTAAGGTGAACGGGCGTGAGTTTCGAATTCCATTCCAGAAGCTGAGCGAGAAAGATCAAGAGTTTCTTAGGACGCATGAGGACCAATCTTTAGCTACGGTCAGTGAAGCAGGATCGCTTTTTGGAACTGAGCTTAAGGCAGGAGAGACCGTGGAAGTCACTGGGCCGCTTAATGATAAAAGCGCTCAAAGCGCTCTCTGGAAATAAGCTCAAGCCGACACAGATGAAGATTAAGTTAAGCCTTCCGCCGGATTTTGATTCAGCGAAGCCACAGAAGGTTTTCTGGGCGGTGGGTGGAATTAATAATGAGGCTGAGCGGATCAAGGGGAACATTGGGACTTTTCGCCGAGGAAACCTTGCCGCTTCAAAAGGGTGGTTGGTGATCGCTGCAGATACAGAACATGGGAATCCGCGTGAAAGCACGGTGCAGGTATCTGAAGGAGATCCTGCGTTTCACGATCAGGTGTTCGATGAGCTTAGCGCGGTTTGGCCTGAATTTAAAAACTGGAAGCATGCTTGTGGAGGGCACTCGAGTGGGGCCAAGGGGTCGTTTTTTAGATTGGCACAGCTTCTCAACGCCAAGGCAAATGCAGTTGGGGGATTTTTTAGCGGCTGTAACCAATCGATGGCGCTAATGGCCTGTGAGGAGACGAGGCTTCGGAAGAGTGCTTTTAAAAAAGTGAAAGGCTTCCAGAGTACGGGTGATAAAGATCATCTTGTCCCTGCCTCTTCGATCAAAAGAGTCACTGATGAAATGAAGGATGGGGGGATTCGAAACTCCCGCTCTCAGACATTTCCCGGAGGTCACGTGATGAGCAGTGAGCAATTCGGGGAAGCGCTAGATTGGTTCGCTGAGGAAGAGTAAGGATTTACTGAAGCGCTGGGTGGAGGCCGTCGACGATTTTTTTGATGTCGTCTGCTTGATGACGGTTGGCGACGAGCACGGCGTCATCAGTCTGAACGACGATGAGATTATCGACTCCGAGGAGTGCAATTTTTGAATTCTTTCGTGCGTTGAAGACGATGTTGTTTTGTGAGTCGATCTCAGTGAGGTCGGTGTTGGCGCGATTGTTCTGGCCAGCTTCAGGAAGGTATTTCGCAACGGAAATCCAAGAGCCGACGTCATCCCAATCGAAGGTGGCTTCGATGTTGAGGACGCGGGAGGCTTTTTCCATGAGGGCGTAGTCGATGGAAATTGGGATGAGACCTGCGAATTTCTCAGCGATGGTGGCGAGGACATCGGAGGAGGCTTTGAGCTCATCAATGAAGTCGGCGAGCTGTGGAGTGTGCTGGCGGAGTTCGCGATAAACGGTTTCGACAGACCAGACAAACATGCCCGCGTTCCAGGCGAAGTTTCCTTCACGGAGGAATTGCTCAGCGAGCTCGGGGTTGGGTTTTTCGCGGAAGCGTTTGACTTCGACGACTTCATGCGTGAGGTCGAGATCACCCAGGTCTGCGGTGGTGCCGCGCTCGATGTATCCATAGGAGGGGCAAGGCCAAGTGGGTTTAATTCCGATCGTAACGAGCCCATCGGTGCCTGAGGCCGCGGTCAGGGTGTCTTTTAAAACAGAGCGAAAGGCGTCAGCATCTTGGATGAGTTGATCGGAAGGGAGAACAGCCATGACGGCGTTGGGGTTTCTCGCGGCGACGAGGCCGATCCCGAGAGCAACGGCGGGGGCGGTATCGCGCTTGGCTGGCTCAGCGAAGATATTTTCGGGAGGAAGCATGTGGGCGATTTCACGAACACCTTCTTCTTGGAGGGCGTTGGTAAGAATGAGGATATTCTCGACCGGAATGAGGCCTTTGAGTCTGGAGATGGTCTGCTCAAGAAGGGTGGCATCATCAAAGAGATTTAGGAGCTGCTTCGGCTTGGCATTTCTACTGAGGGGCCAAAAGCGGGTTCCACTGCCACCTGCGAGAATGAGGGCGTAAGCGTTTTCCATTTATCGCCAATTGAAGCGGGTTGCTGGGGGCTTGTCAAAACTCCCGATTTTTCATTTCGAAAATCCAGAGCCTGCGCTATGGTCAATCCATGAACGAAAATTACGACGAACGAGACTGGGTCGATACTACGGCAGCATTTGCACCGGCTGTTCTTGGCGCAGCAGCAGGAGTTTTGATGGCAGATGTCTTAGGTGATAAGGCACGTCGCCCAGTTGGGCTCTCATTGGCATGTATCGGTTTGGCTGCTCTGACTCCAGCTTTGGTTGAGACGATGATGAGAAAGGTCAACGGGCCTCACACGCGTCGTGGATCACAGCGCACGCTTCAGGGAATTCGTGATGGTGGACTTCCTGCCCGCGAGATCAGCTACATCGAGGATGAATTCGGTGAAGAGCTTGGCGTCGGTTAAATCCTGAGCTCGGAAGCGAGTTCGCGCACGGTTTCCTCGAATCCCGCGCGGAAGGGAATGCGCGCTTTCCAGCTAAGACTCTGAAGAGAACGACGGACATCTAGAGCGTATCGGACATCATGCCCAGGACGGTCAGTCACGTGGCTGATGAGCGTTTCTGGCTTGTGTAGTTTCTTTAAGATCCTGCGCGCAATTCCGAGATTGGTGTGCTCTGAATTTGCCCCAAGATGGTAAACTTGTCCTGAACTACCTTTTTCAAAAGCGGCAATCAGTCCGAGTGCGCAATCATCGACATGCATCCAGTCACGAATCTGTTGACCGGAACCGTAAATCGGGAGGGCTTCGTCACGCAGAGCGTGAAAAATGAGGCGAGGAATGAGTTTTTCGGAATGCTGCCTCGGGCCATAACAATTCGTGCAGCGTGAGATCACAATGTCTTGCCCATAAGTTTTGAGTGCCGCGAGTGCGAGGAGGTCAGCACTGGCTTTGCTGGCTGAATAAGGTGAGGAAGGATTGAGAGGTGCAGATTCGCTAAACCTCGTGTGGGCCGGAGTGGTGCCGTAAACTTCATCGGTAGAGCAGATTAGGATCGGCGATCCATGCGCTCGCGTTTTTTCGAGGAGGGTTGAAGTTCCTTCGACGTTTGTTTTGATAAAATCTGCAGGGGCGAGGATCGAATGATCAACATGGGATTCTGCGGCCAGGTGAAAGGTTCCCGTGACGCCGCCTTCGAGCAAAATACGAGCGACTAGATCAGAATCATTGATATCGCCTTCCACAAAGTGGAACCGAGGGTCTTGATTCGGGCCGCTGAGCTTGCGTAAATCTCCGGCGTAGGTCAGTGCATCGAGTACCACTAGCCGTTCGACTTCATTTCGTAAAAGAAGTTTTCGGACAAGAGCCGATCCAAAAAACCCGGCACCTCCGGTGACTAAAACTGACTTTAAGCTACGCACTTCTTAGAGGTTAACTTAATTAATGCGAATAGGAAATCCGAGATTTCAGGAGCCTTTCGGTCTGTGTTTGAAATGCCATTGACCCTTAGCGAGAGATGTGGTGGTTTAGTGATGTAAATGAAACCCCCAAAATACCTGCTCCTGAGTGGAGCTGCACTCGGATTTGTATCCTGTGGTGCGATTAAAAATGTCCAGCTACCGCTTGGCGATCAGGGCTCCTTTGATCCGCTGAGTGGCCCCGGAAATCACTCCTCCAGCTCGTCTTCATCGAGTAATCTCAATGCCGCTTCTAGTGCTCGCTTTACCTCAGGCCAGTGGATAGAGACTTCGATGCCGAATTCTACCTTCTTTAGTTCTATCCCGAAGGGAGATGCGTCTGCTGATAAAGTCCTGCAAGTTGGTGCTCCTTTAAAATATATTTCGACCAAAGGATCCTACCTAAAAGTTGAGCTTGATTCCGGAGATGTCGGTTATGTGCCTGAAATTATGGTGACTGATCGTGCTGCCACTACTTCTCTGCCGACGATTCCTCCTCCAATCGTGCCAGACGCGCCGTCGGCACCAGTTCCTGATGATGATGGCTTTGTGCCAATTCCTCCAGGTGAGATTTCAGGAGCGACCCTTCCGATTCCTCCTCCGTCCAGCACCGTTCCGGGCACTCCAGCGGCTCCAACCGCTCATGATCTTCCTGTTCCACCAAAAGTGGACGGCGTCACGGACTAAAAATGGTCTCTAAAATTTCACAACGGGCTCAGGATTTTATTCTGAGCCCGTTTTTCTTTTTGTCGAAGACAGCAGGGTCGTTTTAGTCTCCCCTCACGATGGATACCATTATCACGCTGATTCTTCTCGTCATGCTGCAAGCCGTGCTTGGTTTCGATAACCTCCTATACATTTCCCTAGAATCCCAACGCGCACCGGAGAAAGACCAAAGCCGTGTTCGTAAACTCGGGATCGGGATTGCGGTGGGCCTCAGGATTCTTCTTCTCTTTGTGCTCATTCAGTTGGTGGCTGTCTTGCAAAAACCTTTCGCTTCCCTCGATACGGACTGGGTTAAGGGAACGTTTAACTTTCATGCGGTTATCGTTCTCTTTGGCGGTGTCTTTATCCTCTACACCGCAGTGAAGGAGATTGTTCATATGATGACTCTTGAGGAAGAAGGTCACGCGATGGACCGTCAGCCTTCTTCTGCAGCAAAAGTGATTGGCCTGATTGTTTTCATGAATGTGATTTTTTCGTTCGACTCCATCCTTTCTGCAATGGCGCTCGCTAGTCACCCACCACTTCCTGATGGAACTCACGGGGGGTATAAGATGGGGGTCATGGTTCTCGCGATTCTTATTGGCGGCGCGATCATGGTGCTGCTTGCGGATAAAGTGACGACCTTCCTGCAGAAAAACCGCATGTATGAGGTGCTCGGTCTCTTCATTCTCTTTGTTGTAGGAATTATGCTTCTGACCGAGGGTGCTCATCTCGCTCATCTTTCCTTCTTTGGTAATGAAATTCAGGTGATGACGAAGACCACCTTCTACTTTGTGATCGCCGTGCTTTTCCTGACAGATATCGTGCAGGGTCGCTACCAGAGGAAGCTCAATCAAGAGAAACTCCGCCGAGCGAAAGAAGCCGGAGAATACAACGGAGAGTAAAGTTGGTTAAAGCTAGCGTGGACGCGCAATGATCGCACCCACTTGCTTACGGTGACGCTTAAGGTAATCGGCCAGCGGAGCATCGAGAATCACCTTCTTGTATGTTGATGAAGCATGCAAAAGCCGCGCCCGTCCAGCTCGGTCCTTGATGACAATCCCCACATGTGAGCAGAACGACCCGTTATCATTACGGGCAACGCCGATGATGTCGCCATTTCGTAAATCATTTTCGATTGTCGCGATTTTATTTTGCGGGACCATCCAGCGTTTTGTGCGATTGAGTCGCGCCTCCTCTTTCGCCATTAATGGGCGAAGCTCTGGGTTGTGCTTCAAGTAGCGATAGTATTTCCACATCTGTGACATCTCTCCTGCTTGCGACGGGATTTGAGCAACTGGAAATTCACGAGTGATATCCTTCACGACGCCTCGCTTCGTATTTTCAGAATACCAATCGACTAAATAGTGAATCCGGTCGAGGTAGTTCCCTGTGCAGCGTCCTTTAAAATACCGCGTCTTTTCGATTTCGATTAATAAATCCTGAGGATGGTATGGTGGCTCTTTATGCTCAAGCATTCGCGCGAAGCAGAGCGAAGTCTCAAAGAAAGTCCAGCAGTCCAAACCGTTGAAGTTCACTGACGGTGCTTCGATATGATCATCAATTTCTAGGGTGAAGCCCTGATAGGGAATCCCTCGAAGCTCCATCGCGATCTTGGCCGTTCGTTCCCCAATTTGAAGTGCTCGCCAGTCCTCCGCGATCGCCTTTTTCGTGAGCGCGTGAAATTTCTGCTCTCCCTGAAAAGTCGTCTTCAAAGTAAGCTGACCCCAAACCGGAGCAAGCATCAGGTAAAAGAACCAAAATCTCATCACGAAAAACTTAACGCATCGTGAGCTTTCTCGAAAGAAATGATCTCTTAACTTCTGAATCTACCAATCCACCGGAATCCTCCGCTGCCTTGGACTGAGGAAGGGATTGTAATGGAAGGGGACTTTGAGGTCGATGATGAGCTGGCCGAGATCGGCTTTGATGTTTCCGCCGTAGAAGCCCTCGTCTTGGACGCGAAAGTAGTAGGCGTAGAGCTCGCGATAAGCCTTTTTCTTGGTTCCAAAGATTTCGGTGATCATGGGCTTTCTCATTTCAAACGGTAGTTCGGGATTCTGGTAGAGAGCCCAGAGGACGACCCGAAAGGTCGGAATGTGACGGTGGCGCGGATCCTCTTTGAGCATCTCGATTCCGAGATCAAGGGCTTCACGCTCACGACCTTTGATTTGCGCAAGAGTATAAAACCGGCGGCGCTCGTAGATCGGGTTCTTACTCAGCTCAGCGGCTTTTTCCCAAGCTTCGAGTGCTCGTTCGGGATCAGGGCGTTTGAGCCGGTGACTCCAGATGCGGGCGATCTCAGCCCAAAGTTCATGATCCTCTGGGAGATATCGGAGGCCTTCACGTAGAAAGGCATCTCCAGATTCTAAATACTCGCGCTCGATTGAGAGGCGTTGTTCCGCTGGCTGGTCACGCTGGCTCCGTGCCCAAGAAGCGGCATTGTAGGCGAGGTGTCCTCCACCTGAGGACCAGTAGAAAGAGTTGTAAGGGTCGAGCGAGGTGATGACCTCGTAGTCCTTTTTGAGCTCATACCATTCTTGGTCTTCAAAGTGACTGTGGGCACTCAGACTGGTGAAAAAAGCCATCGCTGAACGAAGTCCACCGAAGGTCCCCGCGAGGCTGCTTTGCCCCATCTGATTCCACGCTGCGATATCAAGAGCCGGCGGGGCGAGCCGGCGCTCACGAAGGTCTTCTGTGAACTCTTGCTCGTGCTTCATGCGGACCACTCCTGCGGTGAGGAGGCCGAGTGTCACTACGAGGGATTTTCCAATTAGGCCCATTTTTAAAATTCCTTATCTGCAAAGATGAACCACGAGAGAACGACGTAAATTGCGAGGTAGAAAAAGCTGAGTCCGCCGAGGTGTAAGAGATCATCTCCGGTCACGGCTGCAGCGCGCGAGGAAGCCTCGGCGATGGAATCGAAGAGCTGAAAATCCGGGAAGACAAGCGAGACAAGAGTGGCGATGACTTTCCCAATCACTCCAGAATCTTCCGCAAGCCCGCCTCGATCAAAGAGCCCTTCACGCGCAACGGACTGCGCTGCTCCAATAACCCAAATCATGGCAGAAGTGGCGATGGTGAAGAGGGTAGAAGTTGAGAAGGTCGAGATCAAAAGAGCAATCGCAGCGACGACAGAGGCCTTCAGGAAGTAAGCGAGGACCGCATATTGAAGGGTCAAGGTTGGTCCGTGGGAGGAAACTTCTGCGAGCTTGGTGTCGATTGCTTCTTGAGGCCATTTGCGTTCTGCAAGGAAAGGCTCGAGCACTGCGAGGAGAGAATCAGTCCGGAATTTCAGGGTAATGACGAGGAGGAGATCCATCGCAAGCATCGCGATGGCGATCACGGCCATCACCCCGAGAAGTTTCCCGATGAGATAATCGAGTCTTGGGACTGGCTTACAAAGAATGGTGTAAAGAGTGCGATCCTCAATATCGCGTGGGATGAGAAGCGCGGTCGAGACAATCGCAAAAAGTGAACTGAAGAGCATCATCGCTCCGAGGCAAAGATTTTTATGCATCTGGAGTTCTTGCTCGGGCATCGCAGCTTCTGGTCCAGAATACCAAGGAGCTTCGAAGAATTGGATCGCGACAAAGAGAGCCGCGACTGGCAGGAGAAAATAAAACACCTTCATGCGTATGAGCTGCGTGATGGTGCTCTGTGCGATAATAATGGATCGCCGTGGTGAGAAAAAGGAAGTGGGTGAGGCGCTCATGATCAATGAAGGGGGCTCTACTTAATGGGAGATGCGCTTGGAGTGTTGTGTGGCGCGGTGATCATTGTGGCATCTCGCTTATCACGAGTTTCTTGGAGGAAAAGTGATTCGAGAGTGGTGCGTGGATGTCCTTCGGAGATGAGGCTGACCCCATGGGTGACATCGACAAGATTTCGGATTTGGCCGAGGAGTTCGGGTGAGGCATTTTCGAACACCATTTCCGTGCGGCTTTGCACCGAGATGAGATCATTGAGACGACCTTCGCGGACCATTTTTCCATGATTGATGATTCCGACCTTATCGCAAACCTCCTGAACCTGTTCCAGAAGGTGAGAGCAGAGAAAGATGGTAATACCACGTTTCTTGAGAGTAAGAATGAGATCGCGAATTTCACGAGAGCCAACGGGATCGACTCCGGCGGTCGGCTCATCGAGCACCACAAGGCGTGGGTCTTGCACCAGAGCTTGGGCGAGTCCGATGCGCTGGAGCATCCCTTTGGAATACCCTCCCAATCGACGGTTCCGCGCGTCGTCGAGGCCCACGAGTTCGAGCATTTCATCGACGCGACGCTTGAGAGAGGCCCCTCTCATTCCGCAGAGCTTTCCGTAGAACTTGACCGTTTCCGCTCCAGTGAGGTGTTTGTAAAAATAGGGGTTCTCCGGAAGAAAGCCGACGTCATTTCGGGAATCTACCTTGAGGGAATCTTTCCCAAAAATGGCGCATTTTCCCGAAGTCGGTTTCACAAGGCCGAGGAGGGCCTTCATCGTGGTGGATTTCCCTGAGCCATTGGGCCCGATGAGGCCATAAACCTCACCCGGCTCGATGCTGAGCGAGACGTCATCGACCGCTCGAAGCTTCGGGCCACGAAAAGAGGTCTGGAACTCTTTTACGAGTCCACGGACTTCAACGGCTGGGTAATCGCTCATGTTTGGAAAGGCTAGGGGGGAGAAGAGGCGCGTGCAAGTCGTGCTTCACTCAGAAAGTGTTGCCGAACAGGGGAGTTATCTCACGGAAAAAGGCCGCGGGTCTCTTTCACCTTGGCCACGGTGTTGATGCCGGTGGCGAGGGCTCCGAGGCGGGTGGAGCAGTTGCGTTCGTCGCAGAAGCTGACGAGGTTTTCGAAGGCTTCATTCAACTTGGTCTCGAGTTTCCCGATCACTTCATTTTTCGTCCACGAGAAGCGTTGGAGGTTCTGAACCCACTCGAAGTAGCTCACGGTGACACCGCCTGCGTTACAGAGGACATCGGGGATGAGAAAAATGTCACCGCGCTTTTCGATGATGGTATCGGCTTCCGGCGTGGTGGGGCCGTTGGCGGCTTCGGCAAGAATTTTGCAACGAAGTTTTGGTGCGTTATCCTTGGTGATGACCCGCTCAAGCGCGGCGGGGACGAGGACATCGCATTCCTGTAGCAAGAGTTCGTCAGCATCAATTGCTTCGGCTCCGGAAAATCCAGTGACACCGCCAGTCTTGGCGACATGCTTTTGGAGTGCTGCGGGGTCGAGCCCCTTGTCATTCCAGATCGCTCCGCTGATATCGCTTACGCCTTTCACCTTCATCCCGTAGCTCACCATGGTGGAGATGGCATACGACCCGACATTTCCGAATCCCTGCACCACCGCGGTGGCATCTTTGATCGGGATCTTGAGTTTCGCAAGCGCACGCGAGGCGAGGAATGCCACTCCATGCCCGGTCGCTTGGGTGCGGCCTTCAGAGCCTTGAAGCTCGACAGGCTTTCCGGTGATGACTTCTGGAACGAAACGGCCTTCACGGGTGGAGTAGGTGTCCAAAATCCACGCCATATGCTGAGCCGTGGTTCCTACGTCCGGTGCCATGACATCAATCTCTGGTCCGATGAAGGGACTGATTTCTTGTGCGAACCGACGGGTGAGTCGTTCCTGCTCCCCCATACTCATGGAGTGAGGATCACAGGCGATTCCGCCTTTTCCACCTCCGTAGGGGAGGCCCATAAGCGCGCATTTCCAGTTCATCCACATTGCCAATGCGGCCACTTCACCAATGTTGACACTCGGGTGGAATCGTAAACCTCCTTTGAC
>JBDNAW010000109.1:0-3088 GCA_039768255.1 Akkermansiaceae bacterium
AACAGTATTTATTAGTATGCCACTTAGTCATGATATCACCAAGAGGACTTCGCTCTAAATTATGGCGTTTCTCCCAGTAAAATCAATGATTTTCAATTTTATGATTGTGATATCAGGCCTTTTTTGCGCGACATTTCTTCCTAGGCGCAAGCTGGACATCAAGGTGGCGGGGTATTGCTCGCGTAGCAGTTGGTGGGCTGATTTTAGGCCGATTCTCTGGTGTTCTGGGCACACTAGTTTACCAAAAGCGAAGCTTTCGGTTACATTTTGATGAGCTGCGTGAGATCGTGCTCTAGGGCTTCGATCTTTTCCTGATCGTCGAGTTTTTTGCCGTCGGTGGTGCTGACGAAGATGGAGTCGAGGGCGGCTCCTTTTTCGGTGCAAATGCGTGAGTGGACGGTCTTGAGCCCATGGCGGTTCACAGTACGGAAGACATCGTGAAGGAGCCCGATACGGTCGAGAGCTTGAAGCTCGATGACGGTGAAGTGGGGGTCAAGGTCGTTACTGATCCATGCCCGGGTGGGGAATTGAACGATTTGTTCGGTCTCGGGATTGAGGAAGTTGACTTTCTTTTTGAGATACTTCGCGGGCTTGTAGTCGACCTCCTCGTTAATGGTGTAGAGGGTTTTGACGATCGCCTTTTGTTTCTCGCGAGAGTCGAGCGATTTGTAATCCTTCGTGCAGACACGGAGAAGATCGAGCACGAGACCATCGGGACGGGTGTAAACATCAGCAGATAAAATACTGATCTGATGGGAGGCGAGGGTACAGCAAATTTTCTCGAGAAGGAGAGGGGTATCGTGGGAGGCGATGATGAGCTCGGTGTAGCCAAACTTTGGGCGTTCGATCCACTGGACGGCGCATTCAAATGGAGTGTTTGGGCGGCGTTGGCGGCGGTCGATGTATTGCCAGAGGGCGACAATGTGCTTGTTGATGCTGCGCTTACTCCGGAAACGGAAATAGCGCTTCGGCATGAGCTTGAAGTGTTCTTCGAAGGTGCCGTGATATTTTTCTTTGAGTGAGCTTTTGACTTCATCGTAAACCTCATTGAACTCATCAGGGTCTTCGAGTTTTCCTGCGGTCTCCCCTTCGGTGAGGTAGAGGCGGGTGTTGCGATACAGCTGAAGGATGAGGGTTTCCTTCCAGGGTGACCATGCCTCTTCGTTGGTGCCATTTGAATCGGCAAAGGTGAAGAGGAGGAGGGTGTCGAGGCGGTGGCGGTCTCGCATGAGTCCGGCGAACTCGGCGATGACCTCGGGGTCATCGATATTTTTCTTTGTGGCGAATCGCCACAGAGTGAGGTGGTGATCGACGAGGAACATGATGAGCGAGCGTCGACCACCGGTGATTTGGAGGCGCTTGCATAGGCGGGCTGCGAGGATGGCAGATCCATCAATGTGCTCACGGACGTTCTCGGCTCGGCCGGTGTCGTGCAGGATCAGAGCAACGTAGAGGGCGTAGGGATCGGGGTGCTTGAGGAAGATGTCGCGATAGATTGAGAGCTTGGGGTCCTCGCGATCGAAGACGAGGTCAAGTTGATCAATACAGCGGAGGGTGTGCTCGTCTGCGGTGTAGCGGTGGAAAAATTCATGTTGCACGAGGCAATCAAGCGCACCGAATTCGGGAAGGTAACGGCCGAGCACTCCACAGCGGTGCATGAGACGCAAAGTTTTGGCAGCTTGCCCCTTGTGCTCTAGGATTTCACGGAAGGCTTCACGGTTTTCGCGCTTTACGCGGAAGGAGCGATCAATGAGGTCCCAATTGGCCTTGATGAGCTTTCGTAAAGAAGGGGAAGGCTTTGCTTGATGCTGCTGGCAGTAGACGAAGAGGCGGATGAGGCGGTTGGGGTTTTCTTCGAAGATGTCTTTGCGACGTGCAGAGAGTCGGCCATCGCGAATGGTGTAATCATCGAGCTGAATCACCTTCGGCTTCTTTTTGCCTAAGGAGAAGAGGCGGAAGCCGGTAGGTTCATCGGCGTGTTGGAGTTCGAAGATCTCGAAGACCGATTTGGTGTGATTGTGAATGTTGCGCGCGTGGCGATAGTAGTCCCGCATGAAGGACTCGATCCGGCGGAGGATAGAGGCTTCAGGGTAAGCGAATTCGTCAGCGAGGACGCCTTGGAAGCGGAGGGTGAGGATGTCATTTCCCTTATCGTGATAATGGAGGGCATTCCGCACGCGGTGCATGAAGTAGAGGGCGTCTTTGAGCTCACGGCGGGCGAGGCGGGTGAGGATTTTTTTCTTCACCAACTCGGTCATCGAGCGGGTGCCAGCTTCTGAATCAATGATCCAATCGAGGTTGTGAAGATCACGTAGAGTGCCGGGGCTTTCTTTGATGTTCGGCTCTTGGAGGAACACCGTGTGTGACCATTTCTTGTGTCGCTGGGTGATATCTAAGCGGCGTTCTTCGAAGAATGACTCCTGATCTTTTTCGATACATTCCTTCCGGAAACGGGCTTTAAATTCTTCGAAAAATGATTGGTCTCCAGCAAGGAAGCGGGCGTCGAGAAGAGAGGTTCGTGAAATAGGTTCCTCTTTTGCTTCTTTGATACACTCAGCGATATTTCGGGTGGACGGGAGGAATTTAAAGCCGAGATCCCAGATCAGCATCTGGATCGATTGGATGAGTGCGGCGTCGAGCTTGCTGAGTTTTTGTGCAGGGACAGAGCAGAGGAAGAGGAGGTCCACGTCTGAACCTGGGTTCATCATTCCGCGTCCATTGCCGCCATTAGCGACTAGGGTGATTTTCGTTTTCGAGGGATCGACGAAGGTCTCATAAAGCCCGATGAGGAGCTCATCGACCATTGATGCTCGGTCCTGCGCATTTTTAAGGCCGGATTCTCCGGAAAGATGGTTTTCATGGAGGGTCTCATTTGCGGTTAAAATTTTGTCTTTTAAAAGAGCGAGGCGTGAAGGTGCGTCGAGAGTTTTGAGCGCAGCGGGGTCGAGGTCGAGGAGCACAGCCCGAGGAAAGCAGATGCTGGGCCGATGTCGATTCTTTGAGGCTTTTCTCTCGAACGCGATTTTTTGAATGGAAGGTTGTTAGATTTTAGAATTCCACTATCTCTAGGAGAATGAAAAACACCTTA
>JBDNAW010000110.1:0-29308 GCA_039768255.1 Akkermansiaceae bacterium
CTCTTCTTCAGGCTCATCGCCGCCATGGCCATCGCCATCGCCGTTGCCGTTGCCGTTGCCGTTGCCGTTGCCGTTGCCGTTGCCGTTGCCGTGCTTATGGCGGCGGAGGCGGTGGAGGAATTCATCAGCGGAGATATCACCGCTGTCGTCTTGATCAAGACGGGTAAAGATCGCTTCACAAATCATGTCAGGGACACGGCCTATACCTGGAATGGATGTAAACTCGTCCGCGTCGATAAGTTCGTCTTCGCCAGCGATTTCAAGAAAACGGGAGTTGCGGCGCTCTTCGATCTTGGCGCGGATGTCTTCGCGGGCAATTTCGATTTCTTCGCGGCTGATTTCGCCGTCACCATTGGTATCGATGGATGCTCGACGCTCTTCGCGGAGCTTCTGGCGGTAGTCGCGGATGGCCTGGCGTTCTTCTTCGTCGATGTGTCCGTCATCATTGGTGTCGAACTGTTGAAGGAACTCAGGGAGGGTGCCGTCACCGATGCTTTTATCTCCCGCATGAGCGAGGGTAGCTGAGGTGATGAGGCCTGCGAGTAGGATGATTGTTTTCATCGTGATAAATCGTTTTAAGTGAAATTGTAATAGGGGGGGTATTAGATAAGACGCCCTCAAATGAAGTTGGTTACAAAAAATGATTTTTTTCTGAAATTGGTTCTTATTGCCCGATCAGATTGTTGAGATTGATGCCGGCCCCGTTGTTTTCAATCGCGGTGCCATCTCCTTGAGCGGGAGCATCATCGAGGATTGAGGTCGTAAGGATTTGGTTGCCGTTTTCATCGACTTCCACGGCAATCATTTCCCCACTTTCGATGGCTCCATCCAAATCGTCACGGAGCTGGGTGATGATTTCTGACCACCACTGGTCTTTAGAGAGGATGTCATCCTGATAAAGGTCTTGCTGCGAGGGGTCGAGGAGAGGGTAAACTTCCGAGGCGAGCTGTTCTCCGGAGGCGGGGCGATAGAGATTTTGTCCATTCACGACCATTCCGTCTTGGAAATTGTTGTGATGTTTGGCCAAGAGAGCGAAAAGCTGGCGGCGTTGAGTACCGGTGAGTTGATAGCGGCTTGTCATTTCCTCAAGTTGAGCGAGTGTTTCACGCTGAACTTTTTCGGCAATTTCCTGCTGAGAAAAGACAACGGCGGAAACCTCGTATCGGGTGCGGTCCGTGGAACGCTCAGCGACGCGCTGGTTGCTGGCTTTGCGGGAGGATGATGAGGCTGAAAAGTTTGAGATGGCTTGATTATGGCGTGCTTTGAGAGCTTTCGCGATACGGTCCTGATCTCGGCGCTCTTGCTTTCGAAATGACACCGTAAAGGCGATCGTTCCTGCGACAACGAGGAGCGCGATAGCGAGGATGAATTGGGATCGGGTCATCAAGGGAAAATAAGTGTTTCCGGAGAGTGTTTACAAAAAGAAGTCATTCTTGTCCAGTCACCGATTTTTCTCCAGGTTCGATTGCTTCGGGGATGGCGGTGTGGGCGGACTTTAATTCTTCCCATTTGACTACTCCTTTCTCATTGGGAGCGGAAAGAGTGATCGTGGGCTGGCCCTCACGTTCCTTTTTTTCTGCAAGCATGTGGCCGATGCCAACACCGAACAGTAAAAAAAGATAGCGTGTCATATAGGAAGTGACGTCCGTTGAAAGAAAGTGGTTACAAAAATAAGTCATTCTTTCCCAGTCGCGGGTTTTTCCCGGAGTTCGACTGCTTGGCGGAGGGAGGCTCGGATGGGCTTGATTTTGCTCTCTTGCTCACGATTTAGGTGGGCGGGAATTCGATCATGAAGGGCAAGGAGGTGCCGGTAGTAATCTTGGATGGCATCACGGCGACTCGTGCGGATATGAGCGGAGGTGAGAGTAATCTCTTCGAGAACTTTTTCCCGCTGATCAGGGCTCAGAGCGAGGAGGCTATCGAGCCGCTGGAGCATGAGTTCTTCCCAATTGGTGGAGTCTTTTTCATCAGGAGCGGGAAGAGTGATCGCGGATTGGTGTTCTCTTCCCTTTTTTTCTCCAAGCATATGGCCGATGCCGATGCCACAGATGAAAATGGCGAGAAGAGCCATGAGAATGGTGAGGTAATCACGAAGGCGAGGTTTCATGGAGCGGTGGAAGTGCTTGGGGTTGAAGGGGATTCGATTTGAATTGGGGGAGTCGAGTGGTCATCCCGAGTGTTGAGATAAATGGCGAGGTAGATGAGACCCGCTCCGATGGCCGCTAGGAGGGAGCACTTGCGCCAAGTGAGGGTCAGCATGAGACGGTGGACGCGCTCGCGGAGGTTGGAGACGCTGAGCTCAGGCACGGGTGCACTGGTGGTGTCGGATTCCAACTCATTTGACTTGGTCGCTTGCACGAGTTTTTTCCAGGGATCGTCGGGTGTGTTCATGGCTGTTGATCGTTGGATTCGAGTTGATGGAGGTGATCGGCGAGTTTACGGCGTGCACGCATTGCAGTGACTTTGACTTTGGACGCACTCCAGCCAGTGAGTTCACAGACATTATGCACGCTCTTTTCTTCGAGGTCGAGGAGGCGGATGACGATTTGCTCTCGTGGTTTGAGTCTGGCGATGAGGCGGTCAAGAAGAGCTCGCATGGCATCTAGGCTTTCTTTTGGGCCTTCGAATTCATCACTGAGGGTTTTTTCTAAAACCTCAGTTTGAGTTTCACTAAGATCGGCATAGCTAATGAGAGGTCGTGATTTTTGCCTGCGTAGCCAATCGTAGCAGGTGTTAATGGTGATACGGGCGACCCAGTGATGGATCGGTTTTTCGGCGGAATATTGATCGAGCTTGAGGAAAATTTTTGTGAAGGCCTCCTGAGCGAGATCATCATGATTGGCCGTGCTGCGGACTTGTCTGCGAATGATCTTATAGACCTGCGGGGTCAAGATTGCCAGAAGCTCACGCCATGCTTCATCGTGCCCTTCCCGCACGGCTGCGAGGAGGGACGGGGAGATGTCGGGAGACTCGTCCATCGGGGAAGCGGGAAATTACTTAAATTTCGTGCTTTCAAGATACGCGTACCATTCGGTTTCGAAGGTGTCTACATCTTCATAGTTGTAGGTATCGAGGAGGAGGTCTTCTGTGATTTCGAGCTCACCCTTTTGATTGGGTTTAAGGTTTCGAATCGCCGTGACAAACTCGCGGTATTTTTTCTTTTTTAAATCATCACTGAGTAGGAATGAAGTGAGGGCGAAGATGTAGCCGGACTCGTTTGGAGTCAGGGTTGTAACTTTGGTATTTAACACGCCGTTCAGGCTGATGCGCTTGCCCTTTTTGCAAAGCTTACGAACCGCGCGAGCCCAAGAATCTTCAGGTCCTAAGGTCCCACCTTCGATAGCGTCAGCCCGACCGTCTTCAGAAGCGTAATATTTCTTAAAATCGAGGTAGAGGACTTGGCATTGTTTGAAGATTTCATTTTCAACGTAGTAGCCCATCCCTGCACCCATCCACAGTGGGAGGGAGCTTTTGCGCGCTTGACTGCAGAGGAAGGTTGAAGCGGTGGAGTGGACAAAAAGTGGAATTTTTTCACGTTCCTGACCGCCGCCAGAAGAAAGGGCGTCGACTTTACAAATGACGAGATAGCGATTCCGTGGGTCACGGTAGTTTCCGGTTCGTTTGAGGAGGTTCTGGCGATCAAGGTCCCAGTTGTAGCGTTGAGCATCCTTGCGGAGGCATTTGTGGTAGGTTTCTCCGTCGGCCATGAGGTAGACGGTGAATTTGAAGCTTTTTTCGTCTTTAGAAGCGATGGCCCCGTTGGGAGTGCGAAAGCCTCCTTTTTCGAAATCCTCGATCAAGCTAGGAAGAATTTCGGTCATTTCTTTCCAAACTCGTTTCCCGTATTTACGCGGTGGATCGTGGTTAGTTTTGTAGGCCCGCATCATAAAATGATCCGAGTCGCGCTCTTTCCATTTGATGTCCGAGAAGTGGTCGGTCTGCCCAAACGCTGTGCTGATGGCTATTAAGCTGAGCAGTAGATATTTCATTCGAAAAAAGGGTAGAGAAAATTCGAAGAGGACGCAATCCGTGATCTCGATTTTTGTTTACGTTGTATTGATTATCTAGTATCAAAAAATTTCTGATTATCCCCCTCTCAGTATATTATGTTAAAAGAATTCAAAGACTTTGCGTTTAAGGGAAACCTGATTGATATGGCCGTCGGTATTATGATCGGCGGGGCCTTCGCGACGGTTGTGAAATCACTTGTTTCAGATGTGTTCATGCCGCCACTTGGGCAACTCCTCGGAAAGGTTGACTTCACCAAGATGAAGCACGTGCTTCAACCAGGAGTAGATGCTGTTGCTGAAGTGAAGAATGAAGCCGGAATCGTCACGACAGAAGCTGTTGCCGCTGTTCCTGAAGTTGCTATTAACTACGGAGCATTCATCACCGAGCTCATTTCTTTCCTCATCTTGGCTCTTGTGGTCTTCATCGTGATCAAAAAAGTAGTCGCTGGCATGCAGAAGAAGGAAGAAAAAGCCCCGGCAGTTCCACCTAAGCAGGAAGTTCTCCTCGAAGAAATTCGGGACTTACTCAAAAAGTAAGCTGAACTTTTTAAAACGGATTAAATCCTGAAGAGACCGGCTCATTTGCGCGGTCTCTTCTTTTTTTCTGGTCAAGATCACCCGAGCTCCCGATTTCTAGCTCATGGCAAAGCTCAGTCTCACCACTACGGAAGAGGTCATGTTTTTCGACACCGATGTCGGTGGCGTGGTTCATAATATAGCCTACCTACGCATGATCGAGACTTGCCGCACCCGGCTTGCCGCTCTAATGGGAATGGACCTCGCTGAAATGGCGCAGACTCAGCTTTTTCCCGTAGTCGTCCGAACAGAGATCGACTACCGCAGCCCTGCAAAACTTGGCGATCATCTCGAAATCCTTGGCCATCTTGCTGAGATCGAACGCGCTCGTTTTTGGTGCGAATTTACGATGGTTCGTCAAGGTGAAGACCGCACGCTTGTCACTTGTCGTCAAGCCCTCGCGATGGTTCAGATGCCTGAGGGCCGCCCCCAACGCCTCCCTCAAGAGTGGAAAGAGCGTTGGCAAGCTGATTAAGGCTTTTCGTCGGGAGTCCGAGAGCTTACCACCAACGGCGAAATGGCACATCAACCGACAGTTCTCATCATTCGTGACGGCTGGGGCGTAAATCCCACTGGAAAAGAAGGCGCAGTTGAAGACGGCAATGCCGTCGAACTCGCAAACACTCCGTTCCACGATGAAATGGAAGGTAAGTATCCTAAAGGGCAACTCTCCGCTTCTGGTCTCGATGTTGGCCTCCCTGATGGCCAAATGGGTAACTCGGAAGTGGGTCACCTCAATCTGGGTGCAGGACGCATCGTTTACCAAGATCTCACTCGTATTAATAAGTCGATTGAAGAGGGGACCCTTACCGGAATCGAGACGCTCAAAGATGCCTTTGCGAAAGCCAAGGGGAAACGCCTTCATTTCATCGGACTTCTTTCCGATGGCGGAGTTCACAGTCATCAAAAGCACCTCGTCGCTCTTGCAAAAGCTGCTCGTGAAAGCGGAGTTGAGGACATGATGGTCCACGCGATCACCGATGGCCGAGATACGTCCCCGACTGGCGGCGTGGGTTACCTCAGTGATGTCGAAGATGAGCTGGCCAAGTCCAATGCGCGCATCGCCACCGTCATTGGTCGCTACTACGCCATGGACCGTGATAAGCGTTGGGAGCGTACCAAGCTTGCTTGGGATGCCATTGTTTTCGGAAAAGGCGAGAAGCATGATGTCCTCGCGAGTGAAGCCGTCGCTGCTCAATATTCTCAAGAAAAGACCGACGAGTTTATCCTTCCTCAGATTTTCTTCAGCCATGAGCAAAAGCGCGTGCGTGATGAAGACGTCATCATTTTCTTCAACTTCCGCGCCGATCGTGCACGCCAACTCTGCGAAGCTTTCCTCAATGATGGTTTCGATGGCTTCGACCGTGGCGATCGCCCGAAGGTCGAATTCCTGACTCTCACTGAATACGACGAAACCTACGATTGCCCCGTCGTCTTTCCACCCGAGACGATGGAAAAGGTCCTCGGTGAAGTCGTCTCTGAAGCTGGTAAAAACCAACTCCGCATCGCCGAGACCGAGAAATACCCACACGTTTCTTACTTCTTTAACGGTGGACTCGAGGAGAGCTACGAGGGTGAAGATCGCAAAGTAATTCCATCTCCCAAAGACGTCGCGACTTATGACCTCAAGCCCGAAATGAGCTCACATGAAGTCGAAGATTACGTCGTCAGCCACCTCAAGAATTACGATCTCGTTATCATCAACTTCGCAAACCCCGATATGGTTGGCCACACCGGAGTCGTCGATGCCGCGGTCTCAGCCGTCGAGCGTATCGATGCTGCAGTCAAAGCGGTTACCGAAGAGACCCTTCGTCTTGGAGGAAAACTTCTCATCACCGCAGACCACGGGAATTGCGAATTTATGCGCAATGCCGATGGTTCCCCGCACACTGCGCACACCACCAATCTCGTGCATCTCTGGTATGTTGCTGCTGATGCCGAGGGAAAAACGGTCCAAGACGGTATCCTAGCCGACGTTGCTCCGACGCTTCTCGATCTGATGGGTGTTGAGCAGCCTGTGGAAATGACAGGTAAAAGCCTCATTTCCTAAGCGATAAGGCTGCCTCTCTTCCTTGATCACGCTAACCCAACGGCCTTACGCACACGCGTGAGCACCTTGTCGGCTTCTTCGCGGGCTTTGGCCGCGCCTTCTTCGAGGATGGCATCGACTTGGGCGGGATCGGCTTCGAGCGCTTCGCGCTTTTCACGCATGGGGGCGAAATAGTCCCAGTAAGCGTCGGCGAGACGTTTCTTGAAGTCTCCATATCCGAATCCACCGGCTTGGTGGTCTGCGACCATTTGATCATAGTCCCCTCCACTAGCGAAGAGCCTGTAAAGATCAAGAATTAGAGAACCCTCGATGGGCTTCGGCTCTTCGACGGGGGTCGAGTCCGTTTGAATTTTCATGATGAGCTTTCGCAGAGGTTTCTCGGCTCCGAAGATCGGTAGAGTGTTGTTGTAGCTTTTACTCATCTTCTCACCGTCGAGGCCGGGGACCTTGGCATTACCTTCGCGAATACGCGCCTTTGGCATCACGAGAGTTCCTTCTCCGTAGCGATCATTGATTTTCCCGACGAGATCACGGGTCACCTCAAGATGTTGTTTCTGATCATCTCCGACAGGGACGATCTGAGAATCATAGAGTAAAATGTCTGCCGCCATGAGCGCGGGGTAGGCGAACAGAGCGTGCGAGGCGGAGATGCCTTTTGCGATTTTATCTTTATAAGAATGGCATCGCTCCAGTAGCCCCATGGGGCAAGCCGTCGAGAGAATCCAGGCGAGTTCGTTTACGGCAGGCACGGCGCTTTGTTTGAAAAAGACGGCGCGTGAGGGATCGAATCCACAAGCGAGAAAGTCGATGGCGACACCGCGCACGTTGTCGCGAAGCGCGGAAGCTTCATGGGTGGAAGTCATCGCGTGATAGTCGGCGATGAAGTAAAATCCTTCTCCCTCACCCTGAGCATCGATGGCAGGCTTGATAGCGCCGAAGTAGTTTCCGACGTGAAGTTTTCCACTCGGTTGAAGGCCGGTAAGAATTCGCATACGCTTTGCTTAGCGGGACGGGCAGAAAGCGGCAAGGGGATTTGCGGTGCGCCTTAAAGCTGAGATGCGATGGCGCCCGCGATGGTTCTTTTGTAAAGCGGCGGGAGCGTTTAAGGTCACGTTGAAACATGCGGGTCTGTCCACGGGCGAATGTTTTAGAATCGAGGTGGAGGTTCACCTCATCGTTGAGGAAAAAGGAACGATCATCGAGGTTTCCGGATCCGATGATGGTGATTCGCTGATCGGCGACGAGGAGCTTGCCATGGAGCATGGACCCTTCGCTTTGATCCATGGTGTCCCGCCATTCTTGTGCACCCCTAGCGTTTCCATTCCAGCTATCGGCAAAATCTGCTTCGCCGGTGAAGGCGGTCTCGCCAGCGGTGAAGTCATTTGCGACGGTTCGCGGAACTAGAAATCGGAGTGGTTACTTCGACCGAGGAATCAACTTCCCGATAAGCACAGGAAGCGAAGTGGGTGACTCAGAGGATGAGGAGTCCCCAAGCGGACCTAGCTGCCGGAGGCAAGACGCTCGGCGAGCATTTCCGGGAGCCCAGCGTCGATGATTTTTTTCTGGGTCTTTTCCAGATCATACTCAACGCGGCGGAAGATGATGTTGCCGGTAGGAAGATCATAGATGAGGTAGCAAGCACGCCAATCGCCATCACGAGGCTGACCAACCGAGCCGGTGTTCACAAAATATTTTTTCCCAGCTTCCAAGGTGATTTGCTCTGCAGGCACCTCTGTGACACGGCTTTCGCGAACATAAATACGCGGGACGTGGGTGTGGCCGTGGAAGCAGAGATTAGTGAACTGGTAGGAAAAATTCGACATGGCATCGAACTTATTGGTGACGTAGTTCCAAGCTTGCGGCTGATCGAGCGTGGCGTGAACGACGGTAAAATCTTCAATTTGACGAACCATACGGAGGTTTCGAAGCCATTCCTTGTGATCGTCATTGAGCTGATCGCGGGTCCATTGAAGGGCGGCGGAAGCGACTGGGTTCATATTCTCGAGAGTGTCCGCGTTACTCGCGACGTCATCGTGGTTTCCCTTCACGACTGGCCAACCTGCAGCTTGGATTTTTTCGAGGCAGGCAACGGGGTCTGCATTGTAGCCAACAACGTCACCCATGCAGATGTAGTCGGTGCATCCTTGATCTTGGGCGTCAGCGAGAACGGCCTCGAGTGCTTCAAGGTTGGCGTGAATATCTCCAAAGAGGGCGATGCGCATGAGTCGAAAAAGGCTTAGGAAGAACATCTTTAGATTTGCGAGGGAAGAGACAAGTGTAAAGGTTTGATTCGACGGACCCTCATTTGAACCTTGGGTTTTCTTGGGTAACGTCAGGAGAGTCGATTTCATGAAAAATTCGACACCTAGGATGAGGGCGTTAAAATGATTTTAATGAAACGCCTACCGCTCATTTTGCGCCTTTCCCTTGGTGGATTCTTAATCTTCATGGGGGTGAAGAAGCTGCTGGCGCTAGAGGGCTTCGTGGAGTCGGTCGCCAATTACCAAATGTTAAATCGTCCTCATGATGCCTATCTCGCCTATTTTCTCCCTTGGGTAGAAGTGTTTACAGGTCTCGCAATCGTTTCCGGGTTTTTGCTACGTGGCGGACTGATTGTTTCGATGCTCATGATGATCGGCTTCACCACCGCGGTGATTGTGGTGTGGAATCAGGGGCTGAATATCAACTGCGGCTGCTTTGGCAATAGCGATGAACCCTCGAATTATCCTCTCGTAGTCACCCGGAACGTCCTCTTGTTAATTGTTTCAGCTGGGCTTTTCTGGACCGCGGGGCGAAGCGAGCGTAGAGTCGCCGCATGAGCTACGCCGCCCGATTAAAACAGCGTATGGAAGTGACCGGTTCTGGCCTTTGTGTAGGTCTTGATCCTCGCCCTGATCAAACTGAAGGAGGCATCGAGGCGATGCCTGATTTTCTCCGTCGCGTGGTTGGCGAGACTGCGGAATATACCGCCGCTTTTAAGCCGAACATGGCTTATTTTGAAGCGATGGGTCTGAGAGGAATCGAAATGCTGGAATCTCTTCTACAAGAGATGCCGAAAGAGGTACCCGTTATTCTCGATGCCAAGCGCAGCGACATTGGTGAGACTCAGAAATACTACGCGCGTTCCTATTTTGAGAACTGGGGTGTCGATGCGGTTACGCTGAATCCTTTCCTCGGCTATGACACGCTAGAGCCTTTTCTCGATTGGGAAGGCAAAGGAGTTTATCTCCTTGCGGTCACCTCGAACCCTGGGAGTGTCGATTTCCAGCGTCGTGATTGCGAAGGGAAGGCTCTCTTTGAGCGTGTCGGTGATCTTTGTGACCGCGCTGTTTCCGAAGGCCGTAAAACAGACGCTGGAATGGTCGTTGGCCTCACAAATGCGGACCGAGATGTGCTCACTAACCTTCCCGACGCACCGCTCCTGATTCCTGGTCTTGGTGCTCAGGGAGGGAGTCTTGAGGCCTTGAAAAATTCAGGGCGTATGGCGCCCAATCTCGTTAATGTTTCGCGTGGAATTACCTACGCGGACTCGCAGGATTATGCGGCTCTTGCAAAGCACTGGGCCGAGCAAATCGCAGACGGGCTTTCCTAAATGCTCATTGATGCTCAGGAGGGTGAGGCCTCGAGTGGTCGTGAGGTGCACAGGGATTCTGCAGAAGCACTCGATGCCTTTGAAAATCTTGGTGTGCAATTCATGCATACCGATGCACTTTGGAATCTTTCCCCTTGAAACCCTTGGAAATAAGCAGCCTGACGAACTGATCGCACGATTCCGTGAGGAAGCCAAAAAACGAGGCTTGGCAGATCGTCTTATGATCCCCGAGGCTGGGGAAAGGGTAGAGATTTAAAACTAGAGAGCTGCTTTTAAAGAAGGAGCTGCCAAAACCCAACATCGATCCATTGACCGAACTTCTGTCCGGTCTCGGGGAAGTGGGCTACTTTTCTAAAGCCGAATTTTTCATGGAGGCGCTCGCTTGCTTCATTGGGCATTGAGATGCCGCCGATGAGAGCGTGGAGATTTTGCTCTTTGGCAGTTGAGATTAATTGTTCCAGCAAAAGTGATCCGTAACCTTTTCCTGTTTGACTTGGATCGAGGTAAATCGAGAACTCGTGGCTGTGCTGATATGCGCGGCGAGTTCGGAACAGGCAGAGGTAAGCGTAGCCTTGCACTCCATTTTCATCTTCGATCACAAAGTAAGGAAACTCCGAAGAAATTTCAGAAATACGCCGCGTCATTTCGGCTTCATTAATGAGATCCTCTTCAAAGGTTACTACGGTGTGCTCGATAAAGTGGTTGTAGATGCGCGTGAGAGTTGCGGCATCATGGGTGGTGACGTGGCGAATGGTGGCAGTCATCGGATCTGATGATACGTATTGATTTGAGGCGCTTCGATCAGTTTTGATTTTCCATCCGGCCACGTGATTTTAAGCGAAATAACTTTGTTCTCTTGTCCAAGGCCGAAGTGCTTTTGGGCGGGGTGTTGGCACATGAAGGAGTCTCCGGAGACGATGACACTGCGCTGCTTTTGGGCGGCGGTTGTGAGTTCGATGACGGCACCATTGCAATCGCCTTGCAGGGTGACTCCGATCCAGTTTCGCTGGCTGGCTTCAGGAAGGGTGTTTTGTAGAATATAGAGAGTCGGAGGACTTGTTTCGGCAGCGCCTTGATGGAGAAATCCTGAAGTGGATTCCATACGGCCGACGAGGAGGTCGGGGCGGCCATCGAGGTCGAGATCGGCAGAGATGACACGGCGGGTGTCGAAATCAAATCCGACATCTAGCATGGGCGACATTGAGGTGAAGCCACGACCTTGTTGATTGATGAGGAGAGCGTTCACTTGGTAGCCATCCCACGATTGGGTCTGCATCTTAGGCAGGGTGTCGAGGTAGTTTGAGATCAGGAGAGGCTTTTTGCCGGGGAGGAGGTAGATATCTCGACACCAGAAGTTCGAGCAGTAGTCGCGGGTCGTTTTTCCTGAGATATGGCCGTTACCAACGTAAATGTCTTGGTCTCCATCGTTATCGAAATCAAAGGAGGTGGATCCCCAACTCCAGCCGGTTCGAGCGACGGTTCGGGCCATCGCTGGTTCAACGAATCGGCCTTTTTCGTTACCGAGGTAGAAACGGTTTCCGTGGCCCATGAGCGCGCGCATTTTTTTGGCCTCGGGGAGTCGATCAGGGTGAGCTTTCATTTCTTCGAGACGGCGGGCAGTGGTCGATCCCATTCCGAGCATGAAGAAATCTGTTTGTCCGTCGCGATTGAAATCCGCCATGGTGTGAGACATTCCGAAGGCGTGTGGATTATCGATTAATGAGGAGGTGGCATCGGCGAACTTTCCGCTGCCATCGTTGAGGAAAACATCGAGGCCGTAGAAGTCTGAAACCACGGCGAGGTCGAGGTCTTGATCCTGATCAAGGTCGATAAAGGAGGCTGAATAGGTGCGGCGGTATCGTTTTTTTTGTAAGCCGCTCGCTGCGGTGGCATTGGTAAAATTGCCCTTACCGTCGTTTAAGAGGAGGGTGTTTCCGTGACCGTCATTAGCGTTCCAAAACGGGTCAGGCATTTTTTCGTAAAGCGAACGCCATTGGCCGAGGAAGAGATCGAGGTCACCATCGCGATCAATATCCCCAGCGGTGATACAAGAGGGGACAGTGAAGGGGATTTTGAGCGGAATTCGTTTTGGGATCGTCGCAAATTCCCCTTCGGCGTTTCCGAGGTAGAGCATGAGCATCGCCTTCTCGGAGTCGCAAAGCCAATCGAGGTGGCCATCGCTATTGAAGTCACCTACGAGGCCGACGACAGAAGATTGAATCTCGCCGCCTTCAGGGATGAGCGGTTGCGCGTCGAAGTTCATCCCGCCCTTGTTCCAGAGAATGCGGTTGGCATTTCCGAGGATGACCTCGGGAAGCTGATCACCATTGAGATCGAAGACCGAGACGGCACCCATGTCATCGCGTTCGTCTTTTTTTGAAGACTGACCTTTGATGACAGCGACGGGAGTGAATGCCTTCGGCCCGATACGGCGGGCGAGCCAGGCCGATACGATTTCGATCTGATCTACGGTGATTTTTTCGCCGTCTTCTTTCCAGAGGACTTTGGCTATCGCTTTGATCTCGATGCGGTCGGTATCGTTGCCTCGCATCAGGTGAATGGCAAAGCGGACTCGAGAGAGCGCGCGGCCTTCAGGAGTGCGCTCGAAGGCTTCGTGATGCCAATCAGTGTGCGTAATTTCGAGACCGTTTTTTTGAAAGGGCGCGAGCCAGAATTTCCATTCTAAGGGAGTGAGTGTGGAGCCGCCAGCGGTGAGTTGTGCGACTTGGATATTGAGGTCTTGCGGGAATTCGCGCTCGACTTTTCCGAGCGTGAGGGAGTTGAAAGGGAGGCTTGCTAGGAGGTCGATCCTTTTGCCGCGAGGCGCAGTAAGGAGTTGATCCCAAAGCGCAACGATACCTTCATTCTCAAAATGCCGAGCTTCTTTTTCAGATGAAAAAGTCGCGCTCTCTAGGGTCTCGATTTCTTTAAGAAGTTCTGCGGGCCCAGCTGCATGCGTGCTCAAGGTGAGAACCAAAAAGAGACGAGTAAACATGCGGAAGTGTTTCGTTTGTGCCGGAGCAGTTCAACGGAGAAGTGGGGAGCTTTTCGGTGGTGGATTCCTGAGCTGTTTGTATCAATGAAAAAACTCGATTAGGCCATGAGAATGGTCACAAATCGTCACTTATTCCTGATGGTTCTCCTGCTAGCAGGAATCACTTACTTCTCTGGCGATCTTTGGGATCTTCAACGGAATATGAATTCGGGTAAAAGGAGGCGAGTGGTCAAAATATTTAGAGTATCATTAAAGGCTTTGGGCTTCATGAAGATGGGCCCTTTTGGGATGAGTAATTTTTATGGGATGAAGTCCATCACGTTAGAGGATGAAGAGGGGCAACGATATGCTGAAATGATTCTGCAAACCCTCTCAGAAAATGGAAGAATCGGAGATTGTTTGCGACATCGCTACTTCGCTAAGAATCGCCTAACATGATCGACGCTTATGGTGTGTCATTGAAGGCCGCTAAATGATTCATATTGCACGAATCAACTACAGGCTTGATATTACGGAAAAATTAAATAATCTCTTGAAACTGTCGATGGCTAAAGGATTCCATCAATATACTGTGTGTACCCAAAACGTAAAAAATGGACGTTTGGGGTTCTTGTGTGTACTTTGGTGCACCAAAAGGAGCTTTTGCGACTCATTTGATGGCAATCCTAATCCAAACACAGCGCGGAATCGTCGAGCACAAGCTCGATGCAAAAGGGCGTGTCTCGGTTCCCCTCACTTGGCGGCCGCCGACAGGCCAGTTGGTCTTTCTTCTGCGGGCGACCTCCTACGGCCAGCCGACTCTGCGGGTGCTCAGCGAGGTGGCTTTTTCTCAAAAGCTTCTGCAGATCGAATCTCACGAAACGCTCACTCCACGTCAGAAAGACAACGCCACCGGAATGCTTTATGCGAATTCTATCGAGGCGAAGATCAACGAACAGGGGAAACTTCTCGTTCCGAAGGCGTGGGCCGAGGAGCGCGAACTTTCACTTCCCGGGCCCGTGACGCTGGTGGGGCGCGGCAATCATTTCGAGATGCTCAATCCAGAAAACGCGCAGGCGATGCAGGCTGCGGAATTAGCGGAAAACGCCGATCTCAACGAGCTCCTCAATCTATTCTAACGACTTTTCTGACTGATAATGTTTTCCAGATGAACCCCTTTCCAAGATCGGTGTCGCCCGGCTTTCGGTGCCCTAGCAGCTTCAATTTGTGGCCCCTGCCTTGCGGTGCGACATCGATCAAGGAGGTTCATTCAATGCAGATGCCATCTTCAGATCAGGAATTTTATCACGAATCTGTTCTCCTTGATGAAGTCGTCCATTTTCTCGCTCCTACTTCGGGAAATTTTTTCATCGATGGGACTCTCGGCGGCGGAGGGCATACCGAAGCGCTTCTTCGTCGCGGCGGCACGGTGAAGGGGATTGATCGCGACCCGCAAGCGCGCGCTTATGCTTCCGAGCGTCTTGAGCGTTTCGGTGATCACTTCGAAGCGGTCGCTGGTCGCTACAGTGAAATGGCGGAACTCTCTCAGACTCACGGCTGGCCGAAGGCAGATGGAATCCTTCTCGATATCGGTGTCTCTTCTAAGCAGATCGACGATCCTAATCGCGGCTTTTCTTTCCAAAAAGAGGGGCCTCTCGACATGCGCATGGGCGATACCGGTGAGATGGCGGCGGACATCGTAAACTCATGGTCTGACGAAGAACTCGCCAAAATCTTCCGTGAACTCGGCGAGGAAAAATCCGCTTGGCGCATCGCTCAGTGGATCGTCGCGGAACGTGAAAATTCCCCATTTGCAACCACCCTTCAACTCGCTGAGGGAATCGAAAACCTTCTCGGTCGTCGCGGAAAGATTCACCCTGCTACCAAGGTTTTCCAAGCCCTCCGCATGGTCGTGAATGACGAGCTAGGTGAGCTTGAGCGTTTCCTTGGTTTCGCTGCCGATCTACTCAAGCCTGGTGGCCGTCTTGGAATTATTACGTTTCATAGTCTTGAGGACCGCATGGTAAAGCAACAGTTCCGTCACGCTTCTGAGGCTGAAATCGACCGTGCGGAGTGGCCCGCGCCGCGCCCGAATCCTGATCACACCTACAAACTCCTCACTCGCAAAGGAGTCGCCCCCGGCGGCTCTGAAGTCGAAAAAAACGCTCGCTCCCGTAGTTCCCGCCTGCGTGTGGTTGAACGCATCTAAATGATGAATAAACGTCGCCAAGGATCAAACCTCAGTGTCCCAACCCTGCTTGTGCTGCTGGTTGCAGGCATCATCGTGTCTGGTGGCGGCATCTCTTATGTGATGGTGAAAAATAAACAGATCACCATGCGCAACGAGATCGCTAAATCTCAACAGAGAGTGGTGGAGCACAACGTCGCGATTACGATGTATCAGTCGGACATTTCCGAAAAGCTCGGCGTGTTCACTCTGCGTGAATCTCTCAAAGATCAGGAGTCAAACCTTCGAAATATTCCTCCTGGGCATGTCGAAATTTATCATCCAGCTCTTAACCCCGCGCCAACGAGCGACCCCGCAGTGGCCCAACGTGAATGATGGAACCGGTCTCATTTTCCATGCGCAATCGAGCGCTGTTTGCCAGCCTAGTCGTTGTGTTCGGGCTGAGTATCTTATCAGTGCGCTTGCTTACGGTGCAATCTTGGGATCGAAAATATTCTTCGAAAAGCCAGCTGAGCCGTTTTCAAAATAAGCAAACGATTCCAGCTTCGCGCGGCTACATCGTGGATCGTCATCAGCAACCGCTCGCGCAGAATCGCCCGTTGGCGACACTCGTTGCAGATGCAAATCATCTACGTCACGAGGATAATCTCACGAGTGCCATCGCCCATCGTCACCTTTCTGGAGACCCCGAGTGGGAAGTGCTATCCGGTAAAAATCGGAAAAAAGAATTCTACAAAACACGGACTCAGATTCGTAAGCAAATGTCTGCTGAGCAAATGCGAGCAGAGCATTTGGATTATGCCATCGAGGTCATCGCTCGGAAACTCACCATGACAAAGGAGGAGATCTCCGAGATCATCGCAAAGGGTAAAACGCGGATTGTCGTAAAAAAAGACATTCACGAAAGCCTCGCGCGTGAGATCGAGCAAGAACTCGGTGAGTGCTACATTCAGGGGTTTTCTTTCGAGCGCTCACAGTCGCGATTCTATCCTCTCGGAGCATTTGCTTCACACATTTTAGGCTTCACGAATTTTAAGGGAATTGGCCAAGCAGGGATCGAGTTTAAGATGCAGGATTACCTTACCGGTCGTCCGGGTGAGCGGGTCTTAAAGCGTGAAGCAAACGGGATGGTTCGTCTCACAGAAGCAGCATCGATTTTACCTCCAATTCTTGGAAAGCATATTCAGATTTCCGTTGATAGTGGAATTCAAGCCATTGTAGAGGCTGAAATCGAGAGGGCGATGACCGAGACCAACGCAACTCGCGCGAGCATCATCGTTGTCGATCCTTACACGGGTGATATATGGGCAATGGCTTCTCGCCCGCATTATGATCCCAACGATCGTCTCAATTTTAAAGAAGGCGGACAAAATTTTGCGACTCAAGAGCAATACGAAGCAGGTTCAGTCATGAAGGTCATCCCGATGGCGGCTGCGCTTGACCTTGGTGTTGCGAATCGCCGTGATGTCGTCAATTGTGGGTGGGGGAAGATCAACTGGAATGGCTTTTCCATTTACGATCACCACCCGTATGGAGACCTTTCCTTTGACGGGGTCTTGATGAAGTCCTCAAACCCCGGCGTTGTTCAGTTTGCGGATCGGGTTGGGCAGGCAAATTTCTACCAATACCTTGATGCGTTCGGATTTGGAAAACGCACAGGTTTCCCACTCCCTCGTGAGGCTAAAGGCGCGATTTCTAATCGCTCGAATCTTCGAAATTTTGCCAGTGCCGCTTACGGCTACTCTGTCAGCGTCAGCCCACTTCAGGTCGCAATGGCATACAGCGTAATCGCAAATGGCGGCACTTTGATGCAGCCTCGCCTGATCCAATCAATCATCGCGAATAACGGGCTCATCGTAGAAGAGCGTGAGCCGATCGCGGTTCGTCGAGTTATTGGAGAGCGAGCAGCCCGTGAGATGCGCCTTGCCCTAGAGCAGGTCGTTTCTGGGAAAGGTGGAACGGGTCGTCGTGCCATTGTTCCTGGTCACCGCGTAGGAGGAAAGACCGGAACCGCTTGGATTTTCGATACCGAGAGAAAGGAATATGATAAATCTCGTTACAATGTCTCCTTCGCCGGAATGGTTCCCGTGCAGGCACCAAAATTCGTATGTGTCGTCGCGATTGAGGACCCAAGCTTCGAAGATCCAGATTTTTCCATCGGTGGAGGCTCTGTAGCAGCCCCTGTTTTTAAAAGAGTGACACAAAGAGTCGTTGATTTCTTGAACATTCAGCCAACTGAGCCCATCGGAATTCAGGCGCGCGACATCGCCATTACTACACCCTCGAATTAATGAAGCTTTCTGAACTCCTTTCCGTCCTTCCGGAGGCTGATCGCCTGCGCATTGAGGACATTGATGCCCACTTCGTGACTGATTACAGTGGCAAGGTCACGGAGGATTCTGTTTTTGTCGCGGTCCGTGGTGCGGAAGCTGATGGGCATGATTTTTTAGATCAGGTCATCAAGATTCGTCCGGCAGCGATCGTTGCGGAGCGTAAGGCACCCGCCGATTACTCAGGGCTATGGATTCAGGTCGACCAGTCACGTAAAGCGCTTGGACGTCTTGCAGCAAAGCTTGCCGGAAATCCTGGTGCGGCCATGCGTTGTGTCGCGATCACTGGGACGAACGGAAAGACCAGCATCACTCACTTTATCCATTTTTTGCTCAATGAGCTGATGATTAAGACCGGCATGATCGGGACCGTCAAAGTTCATGATGGCAGCACTTATCAAGACGCGACCCACACCACGCCGGGCGCCATCCAGATGCAGGAAATTTTAGGCTCCATGCAATCCAATGATTGTAAGGCGGTAGTGATGGAGACGTCCTCTCATGGACTTGAGCAACGCCGGGCTGAGGGCATTCCTTTTCGCGTCGGCGTTTTCACCAATCTTACGCAGGATCACCTCGATTTCCACGGCACGATGGAGGAATACTTTGAGGCCAAGAAACTTCTTTTTTCTCAGATGGCGGAAGATGGAAAAGATGGCGTCGCGGTAATTAATATCGATGACGTTTGGGGGCAAAAATTGGCTGATGAATTTACCGATCGTCTCAACGTGGTTACCTATGGATTCGGCATCAATGCGGACTTCCGCATCAGTGATATTCACCCGAGTTTTAAAGGCCAAGAGTTTGCTCTGAGCGCGAATAAACGCCAGTATCTTGTTCGTTTTCCTTTCGTTGGAAATTTCAATGCTCAGAACTGCGTCGCTGCCATTGCGGCTGTTCACGGCCTCGGAATCGGCGTCCGTGATATCGTGAAACACGTCGAGCACACTCCGCAGACTCCGGGTCGCGTCGAATATGTTGGAGGCGAGCGTTTCGCGGTTTACGTCGATTACGCGCACACTCCAGATGCGGTTGCGAAGGCTTGCGAGACGATGCGCGAGCTCAATCCCGCGCGCCTCATCACCGTCTTTGGTTGCGGTGGTGATCGTGACACCACAAAGCGTCCGCTCATGGGAGAGGCCGCGGCGAAATACAGTGATCACCTCTTCATCACCTCGGATAACCCACGTAGTGAAGTTCCCTTTACCATCCTCAATGATATCCTGCCTGGGGTGGGGGAAACACCGCACGAACTCATTGTGGATCGCGGTGAAGCAATCACCCGTGCGATTGAGATGGCCTTGCCATTTGATGTGATCCTCATCGCCGGAAAAGGCCACGAAACTTACCAAGAGATCAACGGTGTGAAACATCACTTCGATGATCGCGTGATCGCGCGGAAGGCTCTCGTGGAATACTCGAAACGTAAGGAAGCCGAGTTCAAACAGCGTGAACACGAACGCCTCCATGGTCCGACATTTGATGGTCGCGGGGATCAGGAAAGCGAAGAATCCTCTCACGGTTCAAAAATCGAAACGGGAAGCATCGAAGTCTTCAATCGTGTCGACGATCATGATCCAGAATGAAATCATACAACCTCCAGACTCTCGCAACTGCGATGAAAGGCACTCTGCTTCAGCCGGGTGATGGGGGGCTCATGATCACAGCCGGTATCTCGACCGATACTCGCACCATTTCTGAAGGCGCGTTATTCTTCGCGTTGAAAGGTGAAAATTTTGACGCTCATTATTTTCTCGATCGCGCGGATGCCGCCGCCGCTCTCGTTGTTGATCAAGCCGAGAAAGTTCCTCTAGGCCGTTCAGCAATTGTTGTCGATGATGTCCTTTCCGGTCTTCAACGTCTCGCGCACTGGTATTGCCAAGAGTTGGGGATTCCGATCGTCGCGATCACTGGCTCAAATGGTAAAACTTCGACCAAGGACCTCACTCGCTCAGTCCTTGCACAGAAATTTCGGGTGAATGCGACTCTCGGGAATTTCAATAACCACATCGGACTTCCGCTCACCGTGCTGGCTACCGAGGAAGACCATGAAATTGGTATTTTTGAAATGGGGATGAATCATTCTGGCGAATTGGCTCCGCTTTGCGAGATTGCACGACCTGATCTTTCCATCATCACAAACGTAGGAAGTGCACATATTGAAAACATGGGCAGCCGTGAAGCAATCGCGGAAGAAAAAGGCACGGTGGCACGGGCTCTCACCGAAAAAGGGACATTGCTCATTCCTGCTGACTGCGAATTTATCGAGCAGTATCGCGAGCGCACGCTAGGGAAAATTTTGATTGTTGGTAACGGACGTGGGGCCATTCGCGCCGAAAACCTCATCATCGACGGCAGCGGCTCTCGTTTTGAACTTGTCATCGATGGGCTTGGGCGCATCTCTGCGAATATCCCCGTCACTGGAAAGCACATGGTGAGTAACGCGCTTCTTGCTGCTGGTGCCGGATTTGTGATGGGGCTCAGCCTTGAAGAAATTGCAGCGGGCCTTTCTAAAGCTCAACTTACCAGCGGGCGGCTCCGCCAATTTGATTACGATGGCGTGCAGGTCATCGATGATACTTACAATGCGAATCCTGAGTCTGTCTCTGCCGCGCTCGAAACTCTTGCGGCACTTCCAGGGAAAGGAAAACGCATCGCCGCTCTCGGAATCATGGCAGAACTCGGCACACATGCCGAAGATGCTTATTGCCGTATTGGCCGACTTGCTGCCGCAAGAAATCTTAATCTTGTCGTCATTGGCGAAGCTGCAGAAACCATCGCTACCGCGGCTTGTGATGCCGGCGGGGAAGCTCATTTTTTCACAGATCGTGAAGAAGCGGCGGCCTTCCTTAAAACTGAAACCTCTTCTGGGGACATTGTCCTTTTCAAGGGATCACGCGCAGCCGTGATGGAAGAGGTGATGACAACAACTTTCCCCCACCCCCGCCCCCAAACTTTTCCCCACTCCGCCCTCAATAACTAATGCTCTACTGGATTTATACCCTCTGGGAAAAGGCCCAAGCTTCCGGCGCAAGCTGGGCAGACACCTTTTCGTTTCTCAACCTCTTTGGCTACATCACCGTGCGAGCGGGATTAGCTTGTGCCATTGCTTTAGGCCTGAGTCTCCTCTTTGGAAATTGCGTCATTCGGAAACTCATTTCACTAAAAATGGGCCAACCCATCCGCACCGCAGAAGAAGTTCATAAGCTTGCAGAACTCCATGGCGGAAAAGCCGGAACCCCAACTATGGGAGGCATTCTCATTCTTGGAACCGTTTTTGCGGCCTGCCTCATTTGCGGTAATCTCATTAATCCTTTCCTAATCACGGTTTTAGCGGTGACCCTTGCCTTAGGTATTCTAGGCTTCTTGGATGACTCTAAAAAGATCGTTGAAAAAAGCTCAGACGGCGTCAGCGGAAAAGTGAAACTTGCTTGGCAAGCTTCGGTCGGCCTCGCTGCGGTGCTCTTTCTAATGTGGCATCCAGAGACAAAGGAATATGTCTTTTTCTCTGCCGTCGAAGGCGCAGAGCCTTCTCGTGTTCCCATCACTTCGATCGGCTTTCCACTCATAAAATTCCTCATTCCACTCGGTCTCCTCGCAGTGCCTTTCTTCTTGGCTTTGCTCATGGGGACGTCTAATGGCGTAAACCTCACCGATGGACTCGATGGACTCGCAACAGGTGTCATGATCACGGTTGCGATGGCATACGCGATCATCACATATCTCGCTGGAACTCAGCCTGCCGCCGAGTATCTCCACATTCATTATAACGCGCACCTCGCTGAACTTTCCATTCTCATGATGTCACTCGTCGGAGCAGGTCTTGGTTTTCTCTGGTTTAATGCGCATCCGGCAAAAGTTTTTATGGGTGATACCGGCTCCCTTGCCATCGGTGGTGCGATTGGAATGACTGCCATTTGCGCGAAGCAGGAACTCCTTCTTGTGATCATTGGCGGCATTTTTGTGATGGAAGCGATGTCGGTTATTTTACAGGTTGGCTCTTTTAAGTTGAGAGGAAAGCGCATCTTTAAAATGTCACCGATTCACCACCATTTTGAGCTCAGCGGCTGGCATGAAAACCAAGTGATTATCCGTTTTTGGATTCTTTCTATTCTTTTTAGTATGGGTGGTATCGCTCTCCTTAAAGTCCTCTAATGCTCAAGCTTAACGGTCAGACAGTTGCGATTCTTGGTGCGGGACGTAGCGGCCTAGCGGCGGCGAAACTCGCACTGCGTTGTGGTGCTCAAGTCACGGTTTATGATTCGCGTGGAGCTGATGTCTTCGTGGATTTTCCAGCAGGGATTCAGATTTATCCTGAAGCCACTCCAGCGACGGGCGAGGCCATAAAAAGTGACCTCGTCATCACTAGTCCTGGTATCGAGACGCTCGGTGAATTCGTGCAAGCCTTCGCTCATAACAGTGGTGCACTTTGGGGCGAAATCGAGCTTGCAGCGCAGTGCTATGGCGGAAAAATCATCGGGATTACCGGCACGAACGGAAAGACTACCACCACGGAGCTCGTCGATGTGCTTACCCGCGCCACTGGAAAAACCTGTGCGCCTTGTGGGAACTATGGCGTGCCATTTTGTGAAATCATTCTAAGCGATGAAGTCCCAGAAGTAGTTGCCCTTGAGCTCAGCTCCTTCCAGCTCGAAACAATTGTCGATTTCAAACCTGCTGCTGTTATTTGGCTGAATTTCTCAGCCGATCATATGGATCGTTACGAGGACCTCATGGCGTATTTCGAAGCAAAGCAGATGATCTTTAAAAATATCGATGCCAACACTCCAGTCATCGTGCGTGCTGGCGAAACTCTTCTCGCACTGCCTAGCTTCAAGGGCAATCTCACGACCTTCAGTACTGAAGATGATGCCGATTGGACTTTCGACGGTGAATCACTCCTTCAAAACGGAGCTCCTTATATCCGTCTTAATAACACTCGTTTACGCGGATTGCACAATGCCGAGAATCTGATGGCCGCATGCGCCGTGGTCGAAGGGCTCACTCCAGAACTCGCAGCCTCCGCTTTGAGAGACCATGCGCCACCCAAGCATCGTTGTGAACTCGTCCGGATTCACGATGGTGTCGAATGGCTAAACGACTCGAAGGCCACAAACCTTCATGCTTTAGAGTCTGCACTACGCGCTCAAACACGCCCCACAATTCTCATCGCAGGTGGAAAAGAAAAGGGGCTCAACTATGAATCTTTACTCGATTTATTGGAAAAAAAGGCGATTCGGGCCATTTGTTTTGGAGAAATTGGCAATAAATTATCAAAGATATTTTCAAGTTCCGTAATTTCTGATACAGTTGCAACGTTGAAAGAAGCAGTTTTGCTTGCTGAGAAAGAATCGTCGCCTGGTGACACCGTTCTTCTCTCGCCTGGAACCTCTTCTTTCGATCAATTTTCTGGCTACGAAGCTCGCGGTGATCATTTCAAATCCTGTGTTCTAGAGTTGCCATAAAACAACTATGCAATCCCATCTTTAGATGAAATTTGACTCTACTTTGCAAAAGAAACGGAAGGCTCCGAAAGCGTCCGGATTCCGCTTGATTCATGCCGCGACAGGAAATCGCAAAAAGAAAAAACAGCGTGCCGCTACTGCTTCTGCTGAAGACCTTGGTGGGGAAGTTCCAGGTGTTGGAGTTGCCCGTGCACTTGTCGTGATTGCACTTCTACATATCGTAGCGATTGGAGGAATCTGGATGCACAATGACTGGAGTAAGGAAAATGATCTTAAGGTAAAACCTACAACCGCTCCTAAGTCAGAGCTGAAAGCAAGTGTCGTTCTTATCCCTGGTGCGAAGCACTACACCGTGCAAACAGGCGATAACTATTTCAATGTGGCGCGCCAGCACGGGGTGGACATGGAGGCTTTGAAAAAGGTGAACAACTTTGTCCCGCTGACTGCCGCTCTCAAAATTAACATCCCACCACGCCGTCTTGAGACGACGTCCCCTTCTGAAGCGGTTTCAGGAATTCAGCGTTCCGAGCTCCGAGTTGAAGAAGCTCCTGCCATGACTCCAGTTGAGCGTCCACGTATTCAGACGAGCGATACCGCATACCGCGATGCGCTGCCTGCAAGTGGTGAATTGGTCCAAGTAGAGGCCATACCGCCATCACGCCCCGTTGCTGTTAAAGTTGAGCCAGCTCCGGAAGAGAAACCTCTTCTGATTAAGCCTCGGATCATTCATGAGGCACCTGCACCTCGCACCAACGTGCGCACTCCTGCTCGCGCTGTTGTCGTGCCAGAACCTGCTGGTCGAATTCATGTCATGTCGAAAGGTGATACCCTCTGGGCACTCTCCCGGAAGTATGGCACCACGCCTGCTGCGATCATGGAGGCCAATGGCATCAAGGATGCCTCGAAGGTCCATCTTGGTGCGAAGCTTACCATCCCGCAGTAAAAATTCATGGCGAGAGCCTCGTCCATTTTCCTATGCCTTGCCGTTGCCGTTCTGATCTCGATCGGACTCGTGATGCTGACCAGTGCCTCGGCGAAGTGGGACATTAATGACGAACAATATAAATATCTATCTCGTCAGGTTCATTTTTCAGTGCTCGGCCTCATCGTAATGGTGTTTGTCACCTTTATCGATTACCGATTATTGAGGAAGTGTGCGATTCCAATTGGAATCATCACAGTCCTTGCTCTGATCGGATGTTTTATCCCGGGAATCGGTGATGCCGCCAAGGGAGAGAGTCGTTGGATTATTCTCCCAGTTATAGGCCGGTTCCAGCCTTCTGAGCCAGCAAAGCTCGCAGTCATGATCGTGCTCGCGGCATGGTTTGCCCGCCATCAGGCTGAGACTCGGACATTTATCAAAGGGTACGTTGCGCCGTGCTTTATTCTTGGAGTTCCGCTTCTACTCATTCTTATAGAAACCGATATGGGAACAGCGGTTGGCCTCGGCGCAGCTGGGCTTCTCGTGCTTTTTGTTTCTGGGTCACGTCTGCTTTACCTCGTTCCTAGTGTGATTATTGCGGTCACAGGTTTAGTTTTTATGGTTATTCAGGATCCCATTCGAGCAAAACGGGTTATGGCATTCCTTGATCCTGAAGCTCACCGTGATGGGGTCGGCTGGCAGCAAGCGATGGCACTTGAAGCCTTCGGAAATGGCGGACCAACCGGAGTGGGACTCGGAAACGGAATCGTCAAACAGATGAACTTTCCGGAGCACCATACCGATTTTATTTTCCCTGTTATTGGCGAAGAGCTGGGCCTTATATGGACTCTCGTGATCGTTTTTTGTTTCGTGATCATCTTCCTTGTGGGCGTGGGCATCTCCCTGCATGCCTCAGATCTCTTCGGTAAAATTTTAGGCCTCGGAGTCAGCAGCATCATCGTCATTCCCGCGATGATGAATATTGGCGTCACCACCTCTTCGATCCCTAACACTGGTCTTCCCTTACCATTCGTGAGTTACGGGGGATCGAACCTTATCTTTACTCTTACGATGATCGGCGTGCTCCTCAGTATCTTGAGGCATGCTGTTGTGATCGATACGAAAGCGATTCCCAAGGTGAAGGAGAAGCGCGTGGAGCTGCGTCTTTGATAAAAAGTAAGTTTCCTCAGACTTGCGGCTCAGGCTCGGTCTGATTAGATCACTGCATGGCCTTCACGGTGGACAAAGCCTTTGATCTCGTTGAATCCGCACATGAGCGGGAGCGGCTAGCGCATGCCTTTTTGATCACAGGGCCGAAAGGGAGCGGGAAGTCTGTTCTCGCGGCAAAGATGGCTGATCTTCTGAATGGTGATTCGGAGGACGAAGGTGATCTGTGGGGAGAACCGATTGAAAAAGCGGATCCGACGCTTGATGAAGTGGAGGGAGAGTTTGTCCGCTTGATCCAGCCGCGTTCTAAGTCTCGGCGTATCACTGTTGATGAAATGCGGGCGGTGGAAAAGATGATGAACCAATCTGCTCCGAGCGCAAAATGGAAGATTGGAGTCATTGTAGATGCCGATCGCATGAATGAGTCGGCAGAAAATGCTTTTTTGAAGACACTTGAAGAGCCACCACCACAGAGCCTCCTCCTTCTTCTATCTAGCGAGCCTGAACGGTTACTCCCGACGATCTGGTCACGCTGCGTCCACATTCCTTTGATCCGTTCAGAAAACGCTCCGCGTACCGAGGTAGTGGAGCAATTCCTACATCTTCTGGATTCGGCAACGCGGGAAGGTCTGGGTTCGCTCGAGACGGGCCTTCAGGTGAAAGCCGGAATGGAAACTCTTTTAAAAGAGCGAAAAGAGCTTATCACCAAGCGCTACGAGGCCACGCTGAAAGAGGAAAAAGCGAAGTATAAAAACGCGATTGAAGGTGACTGGCTGGAGAAGCGCGAGAAGACCTACGAGGCTTATATTTCAGCAGAATACCTGAACGAGCGGAAGGAAACGGTGGAAACACTCCTGATCTGGATGGGTGATCTCATTCGGCAGAAAACGGGCGGTCCTGGGCTCGCGCTTCCTGATTTTGCGGAGACCACCTCAGCTGCAGTTGTGGATGAAAGTCTCGACTCTTTGCTCATGCGTGTTACCGCGGTGGAGGAGTTACGTCGTTTACTCGAAACAAACGTCACCGAAGCCCTCGCGCTCGAGGTTTCCCTGATGAGCGCTTTCGGGCCAACCTACGCAGTATCGTCATGAAAGGAGATAAATCATTCGTCGATCACATCCGCATCCACTGCCGTTCTGGCAATGGTGGTCATGGAGTGGTGAGCTTTCGTAAGGAAAAATTCGTCCCACGTGGAGGTCCTGATGGTGGTGATGGTGGCGATGGTGGTCAGGTCATCCTTAAGGTCGATGAGAATACTGATAACCTTCGGGCATTTCATTACGATCCCAAGCTTCTTGCTGAAAATGGCGCGCAAGGAATGAGTTACAAGCGTCACGGGAAAAATGGTAAAAGCGCGATTGGCCGCGTCCCTCCCGGGACTGTCGTTTATAAAAGCCCTGCGACGACGGTGAGCGAAGCGGTGCAGATGGAGCGCAGCGAAGAAGGAATCGATCTGGAGCCAGTTTGTGATCTTACCGAGCACGGTCAGGAAGTTGTTCTCTGTACCGGCGGAAAAGGAGGGCGTGGAAATTTCCACTTCCGGTCTGCCGTTAACCAAGCACCGCAAGAACGTGAGCTTGGCACCGATGGTGAAGAAGCAATTTACTACATGGAATTGCGACGCATTGCCGATGCAGGTTTCGTAGGATTCCCGAATGCGGGGAAATCAACCTTGCTCGGAAAACTTTCGGCAAAGCAGCCGAAAGTGGCTTCGTACCCTTTCACAACTCTGACGCCTCAGGTCGGAGTGGTTCCTCTGAGTGGGCATTTACGTTGCACTGTGGCCGATATCCCAGGACTCATCGAAGGGGCGCATGAGAATCGTGGCCTTGGCCATGAATTCTTACGCCACATTACGCGCTGTCGTGTGCTTCTTTTTGTCGTCGATATGGCGGGAAGTGAAGGTCGTGATCCAATTGAGGATATCCAGACGCTACGCACGGAGATCAAAATGTATGACGAGGAACTCTCAAAATTTCCTTGGATGGTGATTGCCAATAAGATGGACCTCGAAGAAGCGGAAGAGAACCTTGCGCACTTCAAGTCACGCTTTCCAAAGGTGAAAACAGTGTCCATTTCTGCCGAGATGGAAGAGGGCTTAGATGAGCTTAAGGGCACCCTTGAAGAATTCATGAAGGCTGAAGATGAAGCCGGTGAGTAAGGTCTTTGTATACGGAGCTCTCCGACGCGGAGCCTCAAATCACTGGCGCATGGAGGGCGCGCAGCTTCTGGGCGAAACGACCGTGACTGGAACGTTGGTGAAGATCGATTGGTATCCAGGAGTAGTTCTCGAAGGAGAGACATCAGTCTACGGTGAAGTTTATGAAATCGATGAGAAAATTCTCGCGGAGCTCGATGAGTTCGAGGGGATTGGGAATGATTCTCGAACCGGAGAGTATGAGCGAGTCACAACCGTGATCGATATCGATGGGAGGTCTCACGAGGTCTTTCTTTACGAGTGGCAGAAAGGAGTTTCGGATTATGAGATTGTGCCCAATGGTGATTGGCTTACTGAGGACGCGAGCCGATAAATCACGATCTCTTAGCCAGCCACGTTTCAGCAGCAGCATGATTATTAAGATCATACTGGAAGCTTTGAAAGCCTAGCGCGACTCCGGTATCGATGTTCTCTGGAAGGTCATCGAAGTAGAGTGTCTCACTCGGCTTTAGGTCATAGTCACGGATCGCATTTTCGTAGAAAACAGGGTCCGGCTTATTTGCTCCCGTGATATGTGAAAAGTGGTGATGATGGAAGAGCTCAAACACCTTGAAGTCTCTCAAAAAAGCCTCGGCATGCAGCGCGTTGGTGTTTGAGAAAAGGATGAGGCGATGACCTTGAGCATGAAGCTTTTGAGCCACTTCCCACATTGGTTGATGCACGGAAAAAATGTTCTGCCATGCCTGGGTGAACTCCTCAGCAGTCAGTTTTTTTTCTAGGATAGATAATGACCGATTGATGAAGTCATCATTACTCATTTCACCGCTTTCGTAGGGCTCTTTCAGCTCAAGCATCTTTTCGGGGAGATCCGTTTGCCCTGAAGGAAGAATGGTGTTGTAGAAACGGTCAAAATGGAGCTTGAGAAGAACGTTTCCGATATCGAAGAGGCAAGTCATTTGGAGGGAATTTTAGAGAGGATGAATTGCGCGGCCTCTCGCGCCGCCGCAGGGCGGGAGTGTGTCGAAAGGTGTTGTTTTTGGAGGCGCCATTTCTGAGCATTATTTGCCAGAAGGGACTGGAGAGCTTCCGAAATTTGGTATGCTTCAGTAGCAAGTGAGCCGATGCCGAGCTTCTCAAGCAACTCGATATTTCCCTCTTCTTGGCCTGGGACGATGTGATGAACGAGCATAGGGCAGCGCGCGGCAATGGCCTCATGGACGGTCGCCCCTCCTGCTTTTCCGATCACGAGATGATGCCCGCAAAGCAGCTCAGGGACTTTCTTCGTCCAGCCCTTGAGGTGAACACGACCAGGGTAAGCCTTCTTCATCTCTTGAGCACGCCGATAAAGCCGACGAAGATTCCGGCCGAGCACAATCGTGATTTCGGCTTCTACGCCCGGCGCTTCGAGCACCGCCCGTACGATGCTGCCGATATGCGGCGAGCGTGAAGTAGGAAAATAAAGGACTCGGAAAGGCTTTGTAGAATCCCCTGAGCTGGCAGCTGAGATTGTCTCGAAGCGCGGGCTGACGGGGAAACCCGTGACGATAATTTTTTCCGCAGGGACTCCGCTTTTTTCAACCGAAGTCTGCGTGGCGGGATCGGTCACGAGGAAGTAGTCCGAGGGCGAGCGCGTCCAAGCCGCGTTTACATTCATTGAGTCGGTGACAACCGTGATGACCGGAACTCGAGGGAGATTTTTGAAATGACGCTCTAGTTGATAAGGATAAACTGGATAGGTGCAGATGACGAGGTCCGGCTTGAATTTGTGAAGGAGCGTACCGACGGCGGCTTCGGTGTCTTTTAAGAAAAAGAGAGGTTTGGAAAAATCCTGCCGATCGGTTGATTCGTAAATCATCGACCAAATTTTTGGGACGTA
>JBDNAW010000111.1:0-18106 GCA_039768255.1 Akkermansiaceae bacterium
ACGTTCTCTTATAAAACACGGTCGCCCTTTTCGGCGGCCGTGTTAGCTTCTGATAACTTCAATTCAATGACTTCCGACTCCGATACGCCCATTGCATACACTCCCCCTGCTCCTCCAGCTAACGAGACCACCAATGACCTTTCCGCTGAAATCAAAAACCGCGCTGCCTTCGTCGCTCCCCTTCGCGCTGAAATCGGTCGTGTCCTCATCGGTCAAGAGCATCTTGTCGACCGCATGTTGATCTGTCTCCTCACCGGAAACCACCTCCTTGTAGAAGGTCTCCCCGGTTTGGCAAAAACTCTCGCTGTCAACACCCTCGCGGAAGCACTCACCGCACAGTTCGGACGGATCCAGTTCACGCCCGATCTTCTTCCAGCAGACGTCATTGGAACGCATATTTACAATCCCGGCACACAGGAGTTCACCGCCAAGCGCGGCCCCATTTTTACCAACCTCCTCCTTGCGGACGAAATCAACCGCGCCCCAGCTAAAGTTCAATCCGCTCTCCTCGAGGCGATGCAAGAAAAGCAGGTGACTCTCGGCGGCGACACCCAAAAACTCCCCTCCCCCTTCCTCGTGATGGCGACCCAAAACCCACTCGATCAAGAAGGCACCTACCCTCTTCCTGAAGCGCAGATGGACCGCTTCATGATGAAGGTGGTTGTCAGCTACCCGAAGCGTGAAGAAGAGCGCGAAGTCCTCCGCCGCATGTCTTCTACCACCGAGACGCCATCCGCTTCTCCAGTCACTGATCTCAATACCATCACCGCCGCACGCGACCTCATCAATGAGATCAAAATCGACCCCCGTATTGAGGACTACATTCTCGACATCGTCTTCGCCACTCGTGAAGAAGGCCGTGCTCAACTTTCCGCGCGCCAAGGAGCCGTCGATCTCTCGGTAATGAATCAACTCATCACCGCCGGAGCCTCTCCCCGTGCCACCCTGCAACTCACCCGCGGCGCTCGCTGCCTCGCCTTTCTTGACGGGCGAGACTACGTCCTCCCAGAAGATGTCAAAGCGATCACGGCAGACGTTCTGCGCCACCGGATCATCCCATCCTACGAAGCGCAGGCTGAAAACATGGATGCCGATGCCCTCATCACCCAAATTCTCGGCACCCTCGTTGCACCGTAAGTCATGTTGGCATCAGAGCTGATGGAAAAGGTACGGCGGATTGAAATCCGCACGCGCCGCATCGTCCAAAACCGAACTGCCGGAGCCTGGCAGGCTTCTTTTAAAGGGCGCGGAATCGAATTCGCGGAAATCCGTGAATATCAAGAGGGCGATGAAATGCGTGCCATTGACTGGAACGTCTCGGCGCGTCTCGGCTCACCCTACATCAAGCTCTTCACCGAGGAACGTGAGCAAAACGTCTTCTTCCTCGTCGATCGCTCTGCTTCTGGTGAGTTTGGTTCTGGCTCGGTCACAAAGGCCGAGTTCACCGCAGAAGTGGCCGCCGTCCTCGCCTTCTCTGCCACTTTAAATAAAGACCGCGTCGGACTCCTTCTCTACTCTGATCAGGAAGAACTCCAACTCGATCCCGCGCGTGGCCATCGCCACGTCCTTCGCATCATTCGCGAGCTTCTCGCCTTTGAGCCCGAGTCCCCCCGCACCGATCTCGCCGGAGGCATCGAGCATCTTTTAAAGACCACGATGCGGCGCTCGATCGTCTTCATTCTATCCGATCTCATCACACCGGACTTCGATAAACCTCTCCGCGCTCTCGCCCGGAAACATGAAGTCATCCTCCTCCACGTCACCGATCCCGCCGAGCGTGCTCTTCCGAAAATTCCGCCGCTCAGCATCACTGATCTCGAGACCGGAAAAGCGAGCCGCCTCCGCCGAAAGGACGCCGCTAAACTCGCCGACCGCGCCTCAGAGCGTGCCGAAGAAATCGCCAACAAGTGCCGCCGCGCCGGAATCGACTTCGTTCCGCTCGATACCGCCACCGACTACCTTCCCTCCATCATGCGCCTTTTCGAAAGCCGCATCTCTCGTCGATGAAACCCCTCTGGTCCATCATCAAAATCGTCCTCCTCGCCGCTCTCTTGATCGGCGCCTTTTTCGGCTACCGTTTTTTCAAAGTCTGGCAAGAGAACGAACGCCCCACCGTCACCTCCACCGAGTGGGAGAATGCCGAGACCACTCTCGGCGGCAGCGCAACTTTACTCGTCACCCTCGACGTCCCATGGCATCGCGAATTCAGCACCGCAAACCCCACCAGTCATCCCGACGGCTTCCTTCCCGTGCGCCATGAGACCGCACTTCAAAAAGGTCAGCTCAATCTCAACGGCACCCGCGAATGGAAGCTCCGCATTCCCCTCGTCGCCACCGCCGCCGCACTTCCAGAAGGCCAGACTCTGTCTATCCCTCTCAAATCCACCGAACGCCTCTCTCCTGGCTCTGTCAACATTCCCCTTCCCGCGCTCAGCATCACGGCACTTGCCGAAATCCCCCGTGACCCGCTGAACCCAAAGGATTTCCTCCAACCGGATGCTCCCGTCATTTCCTCCGGTCAAAAATCTGCCTTCGAAGAGAAAGAACCCTTCCCTTGGTGGATCATCATTCTTGCCGTTATCCTCATCATTGCCGTCACCATCTTCGCGATGAAAAAAGCCGCCCACATTTCTGCTACCCCGCCTTGGGAGCGCGCGATGGGCAAGCTCGATAATCTCGATATTTCTCAAAATCCCACCTCCGTTGTCGCGAGCCTCACTGACATTCTAAAGGACTACACCTCGGAGCGATACAACCTCTCCGCGAACACCAAGACCTCCTCCGAGTTTCTCGCCATCGTGAAGACCATCCCTGATCTCACGAAAGAGGAAATCACTGAACTTCCATGGCTTGCGCGCGTCGCAGATGCTGCGAAGTTCGCAGGCCGCACTCCGACCGAGGACGCTCCACCACGCGCCCTGAGCGTGGTGCGTGAGTTTGTCGAAAACACCACCCCTCAGGAAACTGATTCAGAAACCGATGCCTGATTTTCAACATCCCCTCGTTCTCTGGCTCATCCTTCCGTTATTGGGAGGACTGATCTGGCGGTGGTTCACCCAGCCCGCCGGCATCGCCATTTCCTCAACCGAGCATTTCCGAGAAGACGCGAAACGGAAATTTTTCACCGCTCGCCGCTTCCTCCTGCTTCTCGAAACATTGGCCGCCGTCGGATTCATCATCGCGCTTTCTCGTCCACAGCAAGATGTCGAGCTCATGCCCACCACTCGCGAAGGCACCGATATCGTGATCTGCCTCGACTACTCGAACAGCATGGACGCTTATGATCCCGACCCCAAACTTTCCACCCGCGAAGTTCAAGAAAAGATCGCACGCGGAGAAATCGTGGACCGCCTCGGCGTCGCACGTCAGCAGGTTGCACGATTCATTCAGCGCCGTTCTGGCGACCGCATCGGCCTCGTAATCTTTGGAGTCGATGCCTACGTTTCTTCCCCACCCACGCTCGATCACGACTTCGTTCTCGCCCAGATCGATCAGCTCAATAACTCCCTTCTCTACCGTCACGAACGCGGCACAAACATCGCGGGCGGCATCGCCACTTCCATCAATGCACTCAAGGCGGAGACCGAAACCCGCCGCACCATCGTCCTCATCACTGATGGCGATCACACCGTGAACGATGAAGTCTTCACTCCCGCCAGTGCAGCAGAAGCGGCGAAGAAAAAAGACATCGTCATCCACGCCGTCGGAATCGGTTCAGATAATCCATATCGTGATCGCTGGCTTAAGAGCGCTTCCGCCATCGTCCGCTTCGATACTCGGAACCTTGAAAAAGTCGCCTCCATCGCAGGCGGTCGTTTTTTCCGCGCCAAAGATAACCAAGGCTTCGAGGAAGTGATGGACACCATCGATGCGCTCGAGACCACCTCTCGCATTCACCCCGCCCTCGTTTACCAACGCGATCTTTACCCGTATTTCCTGATCCCTGGGACCATCCTCCTCGGACTCGCCCTCCTCCTTCGGAACACCCTCCTCTTTGAACTTTCCTGATGAGTTTTCATTCTACAAATCACCTCATTTGGGTTTTCCCTCTCATCATCCTCACCGCCCTTTCGGTCTGGTATGCCGTCCGTATGCGTCGCCAAACCATCGCCTTACTTTCTGGTAATTCCGAAACCTGCCACCTGAAGACGAACGCCTCACCAGTGCGCCGAAAGATTCTCACCGTCGCTCTTTTTGCCTCTCTCGTCTTCGCCTGCATCGCCTCTCTGCGCCCGATCAATGGCACCACCATTTCCGAGTTCGAGCGTCCTGCCAAAAACATCATCCTCCTCCTCGATGTCTCGAAGTCGATGGGCGCGAATGATGTCGAAGGCCTCACCCGGATGGAAGCGGCCAAACTTCTTGCTCGCGCTTTCGTGGAGAAACGCCCGACCGACCGCATCGGTCTCCTCTCGTTCGCCGGAGCTCCATATTCCGAGGTCCCCGTCACCCTCACGCACACCAATCTTTTACAGCGGATCGATAAACTCGCGCCCGGTGCTATTCCCGTCGCCGGAACAGACTTGGGGGCCGCTTTTAAAGAAGCTCGTGAGCTCCTCACCGAAGAACCACCTCCCGGTTCCGCCATCATCATCCTCTCCGATGGCGATAACCTCACCGGCAGCTACGGCAAGACCATCGAGTCCTTCACGAAGGCCGAAATCCCAATCATCTCCGTCGCCTTTGGCAGCCCTACCATTCCCGCACCAGTTCCAAATTCCGTTTATGAAACTCAAGCGAACTATGGCACTTTAAAAGAGATTTCAGAGGCCACCGATGGTATCTTCCTTGCTGGGAAACCTTCTAATGTCGATGAGCAGATCAAAGAACTTTCGACCCGCGTCGATGCCATCGAACTCTCGGGTGAAGATGTCGCGACCGAAATCTTCAACCGCCCGCTCGATATCTACGCCTACCCCCTCACCGCCACGCTCATCCTCCTTCTCCTCCACCTCTTTCTGCCCATGAAAACGAAAACTTGGCACCCCCTCTCGGCCCTCATCCTTTTCACCTTTTTCCTTCCGCAGATTTCTCCGGCACAAGAAGCAGAACGCAGCACAGAGCCCCCGCTTATATCCCCAGAGCCAGAGCCTGAATCCATCATCCACTTCGGTTACGCCGATACGCGTCAAATCGCTACTGACGAAAAAAAACCTCTCCTCCTCATCTTCACCGGATCCGATTGGTCCGAGCTCTCTATCCAGTTTGAAGAAGAAATTCTCGCTCACCAGATTTATCAAAAGTGGGAAAAGAAAACGGTTGTCCCCCTCATCATCGACCTCCCCCGCACGGGCATCGATGAAACCCAGCGAAAGCAAAACCGCTTCCTCGCTTCAAAGTTCCAAGTCCCGTCCTATCCCCTTGCCATCTTCGTCGATCCTGAGACCGAAAAAGAAATTGGCCGCCTCACTCATGACACCAATGGCCCTGCCTCTTGGATCAAGCGCGCCAATGCCGTCCTTTCCGGTGATCTCTCTCAAGGCGACAGCGCCGCGTCCATCGACTACCTCCCGAAGGAAGTTCGCGCAGCACTCGAAGACTCTACGCTCACGCCCGAAGAACGTAGCATCGGCTTTTATAACAAGGGACTCGAAATCGAAAACGCTGACCCCAAGCTTGCGATTCGTTCTAAGGATCGTTTCAAACTTCTCGTCGATCTCTACTCCACTGCCGAAACCGAGGCTCCCAAAGATCGCCCCGACCTCGCCTTCGCGCCCGCTCATAAAATTGGAATCCTCCACCATCGCCGCGCCCGCAGCCTCATCCCGGAGGACATGAAAAACCTCCCACCCGATGAGCTGATGCGCCTCGCTGAAGAGTCCGGCGGAGATCTCGTGAAGCTCCTTAAAAAAGCGCAGAAAGATTACCGCCGCGCCCTTTCCCAATATCAGCGAGCCGCCCCCCTGCAGCCCGGCGATGAAAAGCTCACGACCAACCTCGCCGTCGTTTATCGCGACCTCGCCCGTGTGAAAGCTTATCTCAACTACCAAGAGGCATACCTCAAAGCGGTCGAGACCACGACCCAAGCGCTCGCTCAAGAAAAACGCTTCCGCAAAAGCCTCGAGCATGAAGTCACCAGCCGAAAGTCGATCAATGATAAAGGAGTCGCCCGCTCCGCCGAAGCCATTCGCAACCTGATCAAAACTGGCAAGGCCATCGAAGATGAACCCACCATTTTAGACCCAGAGAAATTCGCCGAATACAGCCTTGCTGAAGAGGATATCAACCTCGCTCCCGAGACTCATAAAGACCGCCTTTTGAATCCTTCCATCCAGCACATTCAAGACGCACTCGATCACCTCATCGACCCTCAAGAAATGCAACCTTCACAAGGCCAAGGATCAGGTGATCCGCAAGATGGCGAGCCTTCTGGAAACGGTGAAGAAGAAGAGTCCGGCGGCGCCGAACCTCAAGGCGATATCCCCGATCAAGGCGAAGAAGAAGGAGCAGATGATGGCGGTCAAGAAAGCTCCGGTGATGCCGATGCCGACCTCCGCCGTTCTGAAAAAGAAAGCGGTGATCTCCGCGACCGCCTCCTCGACCGACTCAGCCGTGAAAACCGCCGCCGCCCGCGCGGAAAAGATCATTAAGGAACGATGCGATTTTCATCCACCATCTTAGCTCTCGCCATGCTCGCTCCCCTCCAGAGCGCAGAGGACTATGAGATCATCGAACCTCCGTCCGAGGTCCTCACCGATCTGCGTGTGAGCTTTTCCCTCATCGCTTCCCACATCGTTCAAATCGGCCCACTCAAGCCTCATCCGAAGATCACCTGGCTCGATCAATCGAATCAACGTATCCTAAATGGTGAACCTACCGAGGATGGTAAAATTCAAACTGAACTCGGCTTCGTCGTCCGCTCACCTGGCACCGTTAAATTTCCACCCATTCCCATCGTCATCGAGAACGACTCCTTCCTTCTCCGCCTCCCTTCGATTCGTGCAATTAAGAACCGCTCGCCGAAGGACTTCGCCCAGTTTGATGTCCTCTGGAATGAGGACACAAAAATCCCTGAGGTCGTTCATCTTGGTGAGACCATTGAGATTGACTACATCGGACGCGTCATTTCAAAGCAAAGCGCCTTCCTAGGTTTCGAAACACCAACCTCCCGTGCCGAAAATGCCCGCTGGCACCTCTTCACCCGTCGTCGTGGCCAAAACGCCCGCTCCGAAGATTATTTTTACGGTATCTCCTCTCGCGGGTTTTCTTTCGGATACGGGTCTAGCTACCGCCGTTACGCAGGGGGCGACACCGAGCTCCGCAATCAGCACGCCCGCTTCCGCCGCTACCGTGCCCGCATGATCTGCTCCAAGCTTGGTGAAGTCAGCGGCCACCTTGGCATGACCATGAGCTCCGGCACTGATCAACGCACCTTCCTCAAACCCTTTAAATTTCAGGTCATTCCACTTCCAGCCCTTCCAAATGACAACGTCATCGATACCGGCCTGATCGGAAATTGGGAAATCAACACACGCATCAGCCCGTCACGAATCGCCACCAATAAGCCGATCGAACTCACCATGCTGATGAGCGGAAAAGGTGACCCCAGCCGTCGGAAAGATTTCGATTTCTCGCGTGACGGATTCCCTTCCGTCGACCGTCAACCCGCGCAAGAGAGAGCCCCAAACTACCTCACTTGGGATGGTCGTTTCCAGCAAACGCTCGTCCCCACAGGAAAGGTTCCGACCTTCCAAGCCATCACTCTCGCCAGCTTTGATACCACGAACGATCGCTGGAAACTCCACCACGTCACGCCTGCTCTCACCCTCACAGGCATGACTGATATCACGGACTCCCTCACCCCAGCCACCGCCCTTGGTAATCCCATCCAGCGGCCCGTTCTCCTCAATCTCCCTCCTGCCTCCTTCGGCGCCTTTGCTATCGCTCCCTTTCTCCCCCTCCTTCTCCGCTTAATCAAAAAACGCCTCGATCAACGCGATCCTGAGCGCAAAGAACGAAAGCAAAAAGCCCGTGCCTTCATCGCCACTGCGCAGAATGGCTCAGGCAAAATCGAAGACGACCTCCTCCCCGTTCTCCGCGAGCACCTCAAACTCCCGCCTGGTTCATCCACCGGTGAGGTCGCCGAAGCCCTCGAGTCCTCCGGCCATTCTGATCTCGCCGAGACCCTCCGCGCTCACGCCGAATTCTCATTTTCTAGTTCCGCTCCTCCCGTCGACTTCAAAAAACTCGCGCAGCAGCTTGCCAAGATCGCCTTCATCTTCCTCCTCTTTCTCCCTCAACTTCGCGCCGCCACCCTCGAATCTGCCAACGCCGCCTACGGAGAAAATCGCTACTCAGAAGCCATCGCCGAATACCAAACCCTCATCGAAAAGAACCCTGGCCAAGCTGTCCTTCACCGGAACCTCGCCCTCGCCTACCTCGCCGTCGATGACCCCGCACGTGCACGCGCCGCTTGCCACACCGCTCTCCTCCTTTCCCCACTCGATGGCGAAACCCGCGTGCTCATGAATGACATCCGCACCCGTCTCAACGCCCCCACATTACCCGGCACTCGCCTTTTAGAACTCCGCCCCGACCAATGGCTCGTCCTTGCCACCGCCGTCTGGATTTTTGGATTCCTCCTCATCGGCCTTCGCTATTTTTACCCGCGCATTCCTACTTGGACTTCTTGGGCCGTGTTTGCTCTCGCCCTCCTCTTCATCGCCACCGGCATCTGGAGAAATCAAAACGCCTACCAAGAAGGGCAGTTCATGGTCCTCGGAAAAGACGTCCCTCGTGAGCCGAAGATCGGAAACCCCAACTGGGACTTCCCCCCTCTCCATGGCGGACAAATCGTCCTCATCGATGAAACCACCAAGACGCACGCGCGCATCAAAACCTCCGGCACCCCATTCTGGATTCCTCTCAGCGAACTCAAACAAGTTTGGTAACATGAAAGCCCTCGCTCTCTTCCTTTCCACCGCCGTCTTCATCTCAGCGGAAACTCGCTCAAACCCTTTTGCCTCTCTCTGGAACACCGAGCACGAAGCGACGCTTGAAAAATCCGCGATCAATCTCACCCCGAAGCTCAAAAAGCACACCGTCATGATCGGGCGACTCGGCCTCCTCGAAGCCCGTCCCGGTGTTATCCTTAGTCAAAATGGCGACATCCTCGCCCCCTTTCTCAAACCCATCGATTCAGAAGACGACGCTCCCTACCTCCTCTACCTCCCCGATGGCTCTCGCCAAACACTCGAACTCATCACCGAGAAACCCAAGCGAAACATCGCCCACCTCCGCGCCAAAAAACTCCCCGAAGGTGCGCTTCCCGCTGAACGTGCCGAGGACTTTTCACTCAAAACCTCTCAGTGGTTTCTCATCCCCATCACTGCACCTGTCCCTCACCTAGGCGAGCCCATCGCCATCGCCCGCGATCACGCATTCCCGCGCCCTGAAGACGACGCCGTCACCTTCACTCTCGCGCTAGGCCCTTACGCAGGCGGCACTCCCATCTTCGACCTCGCCGGTCGTCTCCTCGGAATCCAAACCGTCCCCACCGAAGCCCGCGCTTGGAAAAACCAAGCTCGCGGCCGCGTCTTCACCATCCCACGCATCGTCGAAGACTTCCCCGAACTCGCCGAAGTTCTCAAAAGTCCAGCCGAAGGCTATCTTCCTAAACTCCCACGCAATCCTTACACCGAAGAAGAGGAAGACGAAGATCAGGAAGATATCTCCCCTCTTGGAAAAGCCCGCGCGGAATCAGCCACCGTATTTCTCCCTTCCGAGAACCCACCCTACGCCGCCGTCCTCAACGAAGGCAAAGCGATCACCCACTCCGTCACCGGCGTCATCGTCCGAAGCGACGGCCTTCTCCTCACCAAAGCCTCCGAACTCGGCCCTGATCTCTCCGTCCGCTACGAAGGAAAAACCTATCCTGCCACCCTACTCGCGACCGATGAGCCATCCGACCTCGCCCTCGTCGGAATCGAAGCCAACAATCTCCCCGTCATCCAATGGTCCGAAAACCCCGACCTCAAATCGGGCACCACCCTCATCAGCCCCATCCTCATCACCGAGATCGATAACGAAGAGATGTCCGGAGAAACCCTAGCCGCCATCGGAGCTTTTTCCCACTCCCTCAAGAACCCTGTCACCATTCACGACACCAGCGCCCCCGCCAGCCTCGGTCTCATCACCGAACAAGCACAGAGCATTCTGAAAATCGCCTCCTTCCAAAAAGACGCTCCCGCCCAAGAAGCAGGCCTTCAAGTTGGCGACCAACTCACCTCTCTCAACGGGACCAAAATCACCGATCGCGCCTCTCTCATCACAGCCCTTGCCCCCCTCACCGTCGGCACCGAAGCCTCCCTCACAATTCTTCGCGGCACCGAAACCAAAGAAGTGAAAATCACCCTCACTCGCCCTCACCTCTCCCCCCCTCCCACCGCCATCAGTAACGAGGAACCTCTCAAATTTATCCCCAGTATCCGTCGCTCCGGCTTCCCCACCACCTTCGTCCACACCCTCCCCCTCGACTCCTGGGAATGCGGTTCCCCCGTCTACACCAGAGAGGGGAAAGCCATCGGCCTCAATATCGCCTCGGCCTCACACAACCGCTCCCTAGCCCTCCCTCCCAAAGAAATCAAAGCCGCTCTTAAACGCCTCCTCTCAAAATCCCGCACCTTTTAAATCTCTCAATCCGAGAACCCGAAACTCGAAACAACACCCAAATCTAGACCCCAAAAGCCAGCTGAGCATCTTTGCGTCATTTCCGTCCTAAAGCTCCCTCATCCACGCACCCCATTCACCCCTTTCATCTGCGGTTCTTTCTCCATCAACCCAGCTCACCTCATGGTTAAATTTCTCTCCCTCTTCCTCCTTGGCTCTCTCCTTCACGCCGCTCCGCGTAAAACCCCAGCTGAGCTCGACGCCCACCTCCAAAAAATCGCACCCGATCTCGTCGATGCCACCATCGCCATCTTCCTCAACGGTGGTTCGGGATCCGGCGTCATCGTTTCCCCGGATGGCCTCGTCATCACCGCTGCCCACGTCACCAGCAAGGCGAACGAGAAAATGACCGTCCTCCTCTCCGATGGTCGTGAACTCCCCGCCACCTCTCTCGGAGTCGATCACACCACCGATGGCGCCCTTCTCCAGATCAATGCCTCTGGCCCCTTTCCTTACCGTCCTTACATTAAGAAAAAGAACTACGAAGTCGGCGATTGGGTCATCGCCACCGGCCACCCCGGCGGTCCCGTCGTTGGACGCCCCGCCCCCTTCAGGCTCGGTCGTATCTACGCTGCCGGAGCCGATAGCGGTTTCGCCGATCCCCTCACCACCTCCGCCATGGTGATCTCTGGCGACTCCGGTGGCCCGCTCTACAATCTCAAAGGTGAAGTCATCGGCATCAACTCCAACATCTCCGGTGCATGGACCGTCAACAACCACGTCCCCATGCCCTCCATCATTGAAAAATGGAATGCTCTCTTAGCGGGTGAATCCTTCGGCCAGCCTCAGTTCACCCCCGAAGGCGCTAACCCCGATCCCGAGAATTTCTTCGATGAACCCTACCGTGCCCTCCGCGAAAAATTTCTCGAGACCCTCGACGACCGCCCCGCTGACGATGCCGAAGCCACCGCTCTCAAAGCAAGACCCGCTCTCAAAGATCCGCACCACATGCAGGCCTGGCTCGACAAATGGGCACCCGATCCGGATGCCCCCAAAGCCCCCCGCCTTGGCTTCTGTCTCGCCCTCAGTGAAGTCTCTCGCGCTCTCATCAGCGAAGTGCTTCCAAAGTCTCCCGCTGAAAAAGCTGGACTCAAAAAAGACGACGTCATTACCCAAATCAACGGAACCCAAGTCACCTCACCCGCGTCCTTCGGAAACGCCATCGCTGAGCTTCAAAGAGCCCCCATCTTCCCTGCTCTCAAACTCACCCTTGCCGATGGCCGTACTCTCTCACTCACCCCAGAATTCCCGCCAGCTCGTCGACACTTCCCCCCACCCATCGCCGGGCTCATTCCCATGATGGTTGGAAATGCTACCGCCACTTCTCCACCTTCAATCCGCGACCTTGAACAAAAATTCCACGAGCCTCTCACCATTCTCAATGAAGAACTCAAAAACTCCGTCGCAGAGATCTACCAAGGCGACAAACTCCTGATTCACGCTACCTCAGTTTCCGGTCGCCAGCTCGTGACCAAAGCCAGCGAGATTAAAGATAAAAAAGACCTCGTGATTCGACTCTTTGAGCAAACGTCTCCTATTCGTCTCATCGCCACCGATGAGACTCGCGACCTCGCCCTCATTTCTTGCGACCTCGAAGGCCTTCAGCCCGTCGGTCTCCGTCTCAACGCTACTCAAGTCGGCTCCCTCACCCTCACTCCTGGAAAACGCACCCTTACCACCGGGGTCATTACGCAGCCATCACGAGTCGCGCCCGCCATTGGTTACGAGCACAATATCGAGCCCGATCAGCCCAGTGGCTACGTCGGCATCAGCCTCTCGCCCGATCAGGATGCCCCAACAATTACTTCCGTCGAGCTCGACAGCCCTGCTGACGCTGCCGGCATGCTCGAAGGTGATATCATCACCTCCATCAACAGCAAAAAAATCGAAAGCAGCGAGCAACTCGGAAAGCAAATTGCCAACTTTGCCCCTGGTCAAAAAGTGACCTTCAGAGTGAAGCGAGATGATGAAGAAATCACCATCCCCATCATTCTCGACCCTCGCCCAGCAAAGTCCGCTCATAAAAGCGACCGCCGCGCCGCCATGCGGGATGGCCGGCTCTCCAGCCTCACCTCCAGAGGTGGTCCAATTTCAAAACGCCGCGCCGATTTCCCCCTCGCGATCTACCACGACACCCGCCTCACCGCCAAAGAGATGGGAACCCCTCTACTCGATGTAAACGGCGAACTCCTCGGCATCAACATCGCTCGTGCGCTCCGTCAGAGAACCCTCGCGATTCCCGTGAGCGAGCTCCGGGCCTTCTTCAAAGAACAGCTCCAGAAAAAAAGCACTCGGACAGACTAAAAACCGTATCCAAAAGCTTTGCTTTCGGTGACGTCTCGCTACCCACCAAGATAACTCATCTCCGCCTTATCCCGCATGACACTACCTCGCTCTTCCGAGTATCGATCATTACGGTTTTTCCATCCTCCCGCAAGAAACGCCGCCAGCTCGGAATCCTCCGCGCCAGAACGGAGTACCTCGCGCACATCTCGTCCCTCGCCGGCAAAAAGACAGTGATATGATTTCCCCTGCGCCGAAATCCGAATCCGTGAGCAGTCCCCACAAAACGGCTGCGTTACCGAGGAGATCACTCCGAATTCACCTTTGCCATCCGTGAACTTCCAACGCTGTGCAACCTCACCACGATAAGAAGGGGCCGTAACCTCGATCGGGAATTCAGATTGAATCATCTCAATCACTTCTGCCGACGGAACAACCTCCTCCATCTTCCAGCCATTCGTCTCGCCCACATCCATATATTCGATGAAGCGAACCGTAACATCTCGCTCACGAGCCCAGCGGATCATGGGTAAAATCTGACTCTCATTTACCCCACGCTGAACCACCGTATTCACCTTGACCGGAAGACCAAAATTCTGAGCGGTCGCGATGCCCGCAAGCACTCGCTCAATCTTCGCGCCCACTCCGTTCATCTGCGTGAAAATATCAGGATCAAGAGCGTCGAGACTCACGGTGACACGATCTAATCCCGCAAGTTTCAACCCTTCTGCATGATGGCCTAAAAGAATCCCATTCGTCGTCAGCGCGAGATCATCGACTCCTTCGAGAGCCGAAATCATGGCGACTAAATCCTTCACCCCATGACGCATCAACGGCTCTCCACCGGTGAGGCGAACTTTACGGACTCCGATAGAAATCGAAGCACGAACGATCCGCACCATCTCTCCGAAAGTCAGAATTTCAGAACGTGGCAGGAATTGATACCCTGGCCCAAAAACCTCCACCGGCATGCAATAACGACACCGAAAATTACAACGGTCCGTCAGCGAAATACGGAGATCGCGAAGTGGTCTGCCGAGAGTGTCCTGCACAAGGGGAAGAGAGCATGGATTCTGATCTCTCGCGACTTTTAAAAATGGCCCAGGGGAAGGGCCGGCCTTCTCCCAGTCAATCATCATTCAGCCTGCAGCGACCCCGCAACTAAGCCACCGCTTTTGAAGTGCTTTGCGGCATCAGTCGACGCAAGGCGGGCTCTTCTTCGAGGGAATTTTAAAATCATCAGCTCTAAACCATGTCACGACACCCCAAGATCAATCCAGCCCACGGCACATAGATCGTTGCCGCACGTCCATCCTTTGGCTTTGAACTACCAATTTGCGATCGAAGTTTGAAATTCTCTTTCCAAATTCCGATCACCATGGTGATGAGCTTATGACGTTCTTTGGAAAACTCAGCAAAGCCTGATCACACCGAGGTCTCGATGGCCGCCGGTGCCGTCATCTTCTTTTCCTCTCCTCAACGAACGATGAACGCACATGAATCAGCGCTTTCATGCCACGGTATCTCCTTCCAGTAATCGCTCCTCCGCCCAATCTTCTACTGCTTTCGGAATCCGTTGCGCAACACGTTCGACACAACGTTCCCACACTTCCTCACCTTCGAGAATTTTGACCTCAATCCGCAAATAATAAACTGGCACATCCGCCTCGCTCGGCACCGGAAAGCGCACTGCGTCTTTTTCTGTGGTGATGATCATGTCCACTCCTCGATCCACACAACGGCGCATGAAGCGGTCAATATCTTTTTGTGTAAAGGCATGGTGATCAGCAAAGGTGGTGTGGAAGAGGACCTTCGCCCCCATTTGATGAAGGAGTTTGTCGAAGCTTTGCGGCATCGCGATTCCCGAAATCGCAGCAACATATTTCCCGTCCATTTCATCGAGCGGAAGAATCTCATCATGGAAAACTCCCTGAACATGAGTGGGGCCATGAGTACACTCCATGATTTCGGCGGTGGGATTATAGCGTGAGATTCGCTTCCGGAGTTTCTCATTCGAAGACCCATCACATTTGGTGATGAACACGTAATCGGCACGGCGAATATTTTTCGGCGGTTCACGTAATGTCCCACGTGGAATAATCCCGCTGATTCCAAAAGGGGTTCCTTGGTCGACAAGAACAATATCGAGCGAATGCGCAAGGTCGAGATATTGCATCCCGTCATCAAGCAAGAGGGTGTCGCAGCCAAGCTCCTTCACCGCGAAGCGTCCGCCACGAACTCGATTTTTGTCCACCACCACTGCGACGCCAGGGAGGTTTTTCGCAAGCATATAGGGCTCATCTCCGGCATAACGCGCTTTCAGGTGCACCTTGAAGCCATCGCTCACAATCTTTGGTGGGCTCGTGACCTTAGCGCCGCTTTCAGGATGAACCCAGTGCTGAGGTTCTTTAAGATCGGCCGATTTATAACCACGGCTCAAAATGGCAATCTTCCGGCCACGCTCATTCAGCTCACGAGCAAGGCGTTCAACAACCGGAGTCTTACCAGTCCCACCCATGGTGAGGTTTCCGATACTTACAACCATCGTTCCCAAATCGTGCTGCTCTTTCCATCCTTTGCGAAAAAGGCGGAGGCGTGTTTTAACGCCGGCTTTATAGAGAACTGAAACACTTCGGAGGAAACAACGCAGTGCCGTTGGGCCGAGACCACAGGCCTTCCCCGTGATCACGTCCATCGCCCACTTTTCAAGCTCGTCGTTTTTCTGCGCCATCGTCGGGGAGAGTCTAACCTCTGATTGGCAGCTTGAAAACCACGGAAGCTTTTTACCTGACGCAGCAAATCAAAAAGCTCTGCCGCAAAACACGACAGAGCTTTTGAAAAATGATGAAATTTCTTAGTTTGCGCCAAAGATGATCTCGATCTCGGGAAGCTCTTTCTTGAGAGCATCTGCTCCGGATGGAGTCGCATTTGAATTCCAAAGGTAGAGCTTTTTCAACTTTGTGAGCGTCTTGAGTTTCGCAACTCCGACATCGCTGATAGCAGTGCCGTAGAGGTTAAGCCACTCGAGATTTTCGAGCTGGGCAACGGCTTCGAGACCCGCATCGGTGATCGCCGTCTGATTGAGATCAAGTGCCATCAGGTTTTTCATCTTCGGGAGATTTGCTTGCAGGGCACCATCGCTTACCGAAGTTGATCCGAGACGCAGTGAGGTGAGAGCTTCAGAAATAGGAAGCAGTTTCGCGAAGTGCTCATCGTTCATCACCTTACGCAGACTCACCGCCGTGAACTCGAGGTCGGAAGAATCTTGAGAGACGTAGTTCACCGCATTCTTGAGTTCCTCATCTTGCTTGAGAACACCGAGAGCAGAATCCAATGCTTCGCGCTTTTTCTTCTTCTCGTCTTCCATGGCCTTAGCCGCGGCAGCCTTTTGGGCTTCCATTTCAGCGAGTTGCTCGGGGGTCACCATCTTAGCGGCGGCTTCCAGAATCTCAGCAGGAGCGCCCAGCTCAGCAAGAGTCTTGTCTTCTAGCTGATCGCTCTTTGGAAGCGCTCCCACCCACCATTTGATGAGTTCACGCTCGTGCGCAGGCATTGGTTCGCGCTTTTTACTCGGAGGCGGCATGAACATGTCATCATCTTCTTCAAGGAAGAGAACTTCGACCATGTAACTTTCTTTGACATCTCCGGGAACAAGCACAGGTCCTGAATCACCACCCGCGAGCAAGGCATCCCAAGTGTGCATCTCGAGGCCTGATTTTACTTTTTGGGCGGGATCGTGGCATTTCAGGCAACGATTTGAAATAATTGGAGCAACCACATCCGCATAGGCCAGACGGTCTTTGGGTTCTTTGATGGTGATCTGAGCATCAGCTGCGGCTTCATCATCAACAATTGCCTCACCGCCGCCTGTAAGCTGCTGCACTACTTTCTCCACTCCTGTCGGTCCATGAATCTTCTCTCCGCCGATATGAGCACCGAAGCCCATCACTCCGGAAGCGGCGATCAAAAGGATTGCGTAGATTGGATTACGACCACCTTTGTCAGGACTCCATATCCGTGAAAGGAATGCGAGGCTCAGAACTCCCACAAAGGCAATTCCTGCCCACATGTGGTCATTCCAAGTCTCAGACTCAGGATTAAAGTCCATATGCATGTCTACATATCCAGTCACGCACGCAATGGCTCCGGTCATGATCGCAATAAAGAGGCTCACCGTTGTCACAGGGCGATACTTTCCAAAAGAGAGCCACCCCAATGCCTCCATGACGACCGTGAGGAATACGATTCCAATTGGAAGGTGCAGCACCAATGGGTGCATATTTCCGAAGGTCTCGTTGTATAAACCAGAGCTCGTGAGCAATTTCCCAAGCTCACCTTCAGAACCCTTGAATCCCATAAAGACAAGGGCACCAAAAACGGCGAGGATCAAAATCGTTAAAAAGATCAGTCCCACTTTTCCCTCTTTGGGAGGAGTGGGGGCTTCTTCAGGTGTTTGGGCTTCTTCAGACATGGGTAACTGGTTGAAAATACGTCGGCTGTCCGACAAGTCTTTCCATCAGGGTTGCCTAATCAACATCAATTATCGGGCCGTCCTCTTCTTTTGGAGACTTCGTGCCATTTTTACGCTTACTCCGTTCGGAGAGCACATCCTTAAGGGTCTTAATAAAACAAGCGAGTGCCACCCCTTCATCAAGAAAGGGAAGGGGATCCGGAATCCAACCGAGGAACACGAGGTAGCCCCCGGTTAGTATGAGAATGAGAATCTTGCTCATGATGTTTAATAAAGTTTAAACCCTTTCAGGGACGAAATCATTGGAAAAATGACGCGCTTTGTCATCACAATCACGCTCGCGCACCGAAAACCCTACCCGTTTTTCCCCTCTCACGGCTCGACGCACCCAAAAAACGCCTTAGCCTTTTGCCCGTGAGCGACGTCCCCCGCCTATTCCACTCTCTTGAGTTCGAAGAACCATTTGTGAAATGCCTTCATTGTCAGGTTCCCTTCAATGAAATGGATGTTCCCCACCTCATCAGTAAAAGCTACCGCGGACCAGAATGTATTTTCGAGTATGCCATGTGCCAAAATTGCCATATCGAAATGGTGCAGTCTTTTTCTGAGGAATCCCGCGAAAGTCTTGAAGCCTTCCACCTCGCGCGTGTTGATTTTGATGCCCGCTCAGAAGAGCTTGCGGGA
>JBDNAW010000112.1:0-8890 GCA_039768255.1 Akkermansiaceae bacterium
AGCGGTGCAGATGATGCCTCCTCAGCCGGTGGGGAAATTGCTGATGAGCTGATTGCTTCTCTCAAAAACACAAATCCACTCGAGGCTGCTCAGACTACGAAAGGTCGCCCCGTTGATCTTTTCAACAGTGTCGATCTCTTCGTAAAAAATGGCGATGTCTCGAAGCTCATCGACCTTTTACAGCTTGATTACGAAGTGCACCCCGGAATTCCTAATAAGTGGTGGGTCGACAATCGCGTCGATCCTAGCTTCTCGGATTCTCCCATGCGCGATAAAGACGGCGACGGATTCTTCAATGGCGAAGAGCAAGCCGCTGGAACTGATCCATCAGACCCTAAAAGTTATGGGCTTCTCGCCAGCAAGCTTGAGGTTGAAACCATCGATAGCCAGTGGTGGCTCGTTCTCCTAAACTCAGGTTTCGGAAATGGAAATTACCAGTTCCGCTACCAGAATGAGAAAGGGGAGAACTCCCGCATGCGTGCCACTCAGAGCGTGAAAGCTGGTCAGGTCTTCTTCCCAGAAGGGCCTGCTGCAGGTCGCTTTAAGGCGGTCGAAGAAGGTAAGAGAATGGTAGAAGGGGCAAACGGTCGTCAGGTTGAAGAAAAATACTATATCATTGAAGACCTCGCTGATCATAAAGCAGGGCAGAAATACGAAGCCCCTTACCGACCACGTAAAGAAAATGAGCCTCTTTACTACCAGTTCGATAACACCGTGACATTTATCCTGAATGCCGTTGGCCAAGCGGATCAGAAGCACACCGTCAAAGAGAACGAGAGCTTCACCGTCAAAGTTGATGGGAAAAACCTCACTTACAAGCTCGTCAAAGTCGATATGGGCGCACGTCCAAATACCGAACCCAAAGCGGTTCATGTCGAATACACCGATGCTAGTGGCGTAAAAAAGGTCCGAGTGATCAATCTCTAGTCGCTACAAAGCCCGTAATTTCAAGAAAACACAAAAAAGGTGAAGGAATCCGAAAAAAAGCTTCCCTCACCCCCATCAATTTAACAAATATCCATACAGATCATGCAGAAAAGACACACACACCTCACCAATCGCACAGCGCTGGCATTGGCCGCTCTTGCTCTATGCCCTCTGGCGCATGCAGGGGACTTAGCAAAAGACGAGCTGATTCGCCGTCAAGCCGCTGTTGTTACCGCTGATGAGTTGCTCGACCAAGGCCGTTCTGCTTACGCAGCCGGTAATTACGACGAAGCAGTTCAAAAGTATCGCGAAGCGTTGAACACCTTGCCTTATGGGACAGCAACTGCTGAACGTCGGGCATTCTACCAGAAGAGCCTCGAAGCTGGAGCTGTTGCTCTTGCTCAAGACAACCGCCGCAATGGTAAATCCGATGAAGCGCGCAACCTCCTTGAGGAAGTGATTGCTCAAGACGAGAGTAACCACGCCGCTAAGCAGCAGCTTGAATATCTTGATGATCCGATCAGGACCAACCCTGCTCTGAATTTCGACCACACTCAGAAAGTCGATCAGGTTCGCCGTTTCCTCTACTTGGGTGAAGGTGCGTTTAATCTTGGAATTTATGATAAAGCTGAAGAGCACTTCCACAATGCTCTCCGTATTGATCCATACAATAAGGCCGCACGTCGCTGGCTTGAGAAGTGCTCCAGTATCAAAAGTGATTACTATCGTGCCGCTTACGATGAGACTCGTGCACAAATGCTCATGATGGTCGACCGCGCATGGGAGCGTTCGCTTCCACCTGTCGGTGAGCTCAGCGGTCTCGGAAAAAACATTATCCAAGAGGATCCAACAGTTTCCATTACCGCAAAGCTATCTTCGATCACCATCCCTCTCATTGACTTCCAAGACACTTCCGTTGAAGAAGCCCTTGATTTCCTTCGTCTCCGCTCCAAAGAGCTTGATAACACGACTTCTATCGAGGCCGATAAAGGAATTAACTTCGTGGTCAAAGGTGGAGGAACAGCGAACGCAGCCCTCGACGGTGCCGCACCCGCTTCAGACCCTCGCACGGCGCGTATTGATCAGCTCTATTTGACCAACGTCCCTCTTGCGACCGCCCTCCAATATATCTGTGATAAGACTGGTCTTCGCTACAAAGTTGACGAGTTTGCTGTCACGCTCCTCCCAACTGGAGCTTCTGACACTGAAGACATTGTCAACAAGCAGTGGGAAGTTCCACCAACCTTCGAGCAGTTCGTTTCCGGCGGAAGCGGCGGTGGCGACGGTGGCGGAAGTGATGATCCATTTGCTGACCCTGATGAAGGCGGTGGCAGTGCTATTGCACAGCGTAAGCCCATCAAGACCCTCCTTGAAGGTCGTGGGGTCCGCTTCGGCCCTAACGCCTCTGCAAACTTACTCAATGGAACCCTCATCGTGCGGAACTCACCTTCCCAGAATGAGCTCATTGATCAGATCGTGAAGGCCTCTTACCTTGATACTCCTCGTCAGATTAACATTCGCACCAAGTTTGTGGAAGTTTCTCAAGAAAACGGAGAAGAGCTCGGCTTTGACTGGATTATTACTCCATTCACCGTTGGAAGTAGCCTCTACGCTGGTGGTGGAACCGTCGGCTCTGGTTCTGGTCGAACGGGATCGGACTTTATTAGCCCAATTGACTTCACCACCATCCCCGGTATTCCTGCCGCTGCTGGTGATCAAGTCTCCGGAATTGCAACCGCTGGTAACCGATCTGGTGACTTCGCAATCAATCGTAACAACATCGATGCGATCCTGAACAATCCGTCTCGCACGGCTCAGAGCACAAACGTTGCTCCTGGTATCCTCTCCCTCACCGGACTTTTCTCGGAAGGTCAGGTTCAGATGATCATGCGTGGCCTCAATCAGAAGAAGGGCACTGACGTCATGACTGCTCCAAGCGTCATGGCTCGCCCCGGTGAGTCTGCAACCATTGAAATCATTCGTGAGTTTATCTACCCAACTGAGTATGAACCACCCGAGCTTCCAAACCAAGTAGGTGGCGGCATCAGCGGTGGTGGACTCGGTGGTGGTCTTAGCGGTGGAGGTTCCTTCCCCGTGACCCCTGCGACTCCAAGCACCTTTGAGACCCGCAAGACTGGCGTCATCCTCGAGATTGAGCCAAATGTGGGAGCCAATGACAGCGTCATCGACCTTCAGTTTGCACCGGAAATCGTTGAGTTTGAAGGCTTCGTCAACTATGGTTCTCCGATTACCTCTCCTGCTACCGACGCTCTCGGTAACCCAGTGCAGATCGTGATCACTGAGAACCGCATTGAGATGCCCATCTTCTCGACCCGTAAGGTTAAGACCGCGATCACCATCTATGATGGATATACCGTGGCTGTAGGTGGCCTCATGCGTGAGGATGTTCAGTCCGTGAATGATAAGGTGCCCATCCTTGGTGACCTTCCATTCGTTGGCCGTCTCTTCCAATCAGAAGCTGAGAACCATATCAAGAGTAACCTCATCATCTTCGTGACTGCTGAGATTATCGATGCCACTGGCCGCCGGATGCAGACTGCAACCAGCAATCCAGCGAATTCATCTGGAATTGATTCAGGCGTAGGCCTACTTCCTACTCTCGATCAGTAATCGGCTGAACAAAACTCTCAAAAACGGAGTTCCGAAAGGAACTCCGTTTTTTTGTGCTTTCGATCCCGGAAGACCACCAAGGAGGAGCGCGAGTCCAGCCTCTTCTTGGTGGTCATGCTTTTGAAAATTTAGAAACTAATACTCCACCTCTGGGTGAGCAAAAATTCGCGGCGTCCCTTTCGGTGTGATCAAGCGCTGTGTTTTCTCATCGTGGAGTGATTTTTTGACTAAGTTCTCTCAATCCTTGCTCCTCTGGATGGCAGAGGTCACACTTCCTCCGGCAGCAATATGGTTGAACAGTGGCAACAGATTTCTCTCATCGTGCTCGTGATCCTTGTCTTCGCGAGTTTTGTCAAAGAGTGGGTGCAACCAGAAGTGGTCGCTTTAAGTGCGCTGGTGATTTGTGTGCTTTTGGGTGTTTTACCAATTGCAGTTTCTGCTCCTGATCCTTCTTTGACAGGGGAAGCGTTGAGTGAGGCGCTACGGCGGTTTAATGCCGATGCGTTGCGGGTGTTTGCTCATCCTGCTCCGATCACGGTAGCTTGTATGTTTGTCTTGAGTGCTGCACTCGACCGCACAGGAGTAGTTGAGTTATTAGGTCAATGGTTTGAAAAAGTCGCTGCCACCAGCCCTAAGCGGATGCTGGTTGTGATGATCTGTATCGTGGCGGGGCTATCAGGTTTCATGAATAATACTCCCGTGGTGGTGGTATTTATGCCAATCGTGTTGGCGATTTGCCGGAGGAAAGACTGGAAGGCTTCACGATATTTAATTCCGTTATCTTACGCCGCGATTGTCGGTGGAACGACAACGATTATCGGAACTTCCACGAATCTTGTAGCCTCGGGAATTGCTGTTGATGCAGACAAAAATTTGGCCTTTGGGATGTTCTCAGTGACCCCGTTAGGAATCATCTTTGTGATGATCACCTTTATCTACCTGACGACTGTAGGGCAGAAGCTTTTGCCGGATCGCGTGACACTTGCGGCTTTGATTGATTCTAAAGATTCACGGGAGTTTATCACACGGGCATTTGTTTCTCCTAGATCCCCCTTGATTGGTCAGGATTTAAAGGAGACTTGGCTCCGAAAAATGAAGAAGGCTCGGGTGATCGACGTCGTCCGCGATGGGCGGCGGGTGAGAACTCCACTGAATGAAACGATTCTCGAAGAAGCCGACGAAATCATCCTCAAAGGAAAGCTCGAGGAGATCATGAGCCTTTCAAAGGAAAGCGGAGTGACTGCGATGAAAGGCGAGCTGGGGCTTGAGGACGTTCGCACTGAATCGGCTGTTCTGATGGAAGGAATTATTGGACCGGATTCCACAATGGCGGGCCGGAGCCTTCGTGAACTCAATTTTCGCCAACGCTTTGGTGTTATCATCGTCGCAGTGCACCGTCGTGGTAAAAATCTTCAAGAACGCTTCGAGGATGTGAAGTTGGCTTTTGGTGATACTCTCTTGGTGCAGGGGCCAGCGCGCCGCATGCAGCAGCTCTTTTCGGAAAAAGATTTCGTGAACCTTTCCGAGCCAAAGCAGCAGTTGTTTCGAAAAAAGAAAGCGCCCTTAGCTGTTCTTGCTTTGCTGGCCTTCATGGTCTTGGGTGCGCTTGGAGGTTCTGGTGTCATCGCTCCAATTCCGATTGTTCTCATTGCCCTGACAGCGGCTACTTTTGTCCTTTTAACACGGTGTATTGATCCGGTTGAGGCCTACCAAGCCATTGAATGGAAGGTCCTTTTCATGATCATTGGGATGCTTGGGCTTGGAAAAGCGTTGGAGTTTTCTGGCGTGGCAATGGAGCTTGCGGATCGCGTTGTTGCTTCCGTAGGACAGGCTGATCCACGGATTCTGATCGCGGTCTTTTATCTCTTGGCTGCTGTGATGACAGAGATGGTGAGTAATAATGCGGTTGCGGCACTTCTCACACCCCTTGCAATCATTGTGAGTCAGCAACTTGGAGTTGACGCACGTCCATTTATCGTTGCGGTGATGTTTGGTTCCTCCGCGAGCTTTGCGACCCCAATCGGCTACCAGACAAACACCTTCGTTTATGGTGCTGGAGGCTACAAATTTGGCGACTTTTTTAAGGCGGGTTTCCCGCTAGCAGTGATTTTGTGGATTGTAGCGAGTTTCTTGATTCCGGTGATGTGGCCGCTGTAGGTAGGAGCTGCTGAACTTCGTGAATAATCCGAAAGCCAATGGGTTGACCACGTCCTGTCTCGGAGGTATTGCTCAAGTATCGATATGAAAGACCCGATCACCGTTTCCGTTACGGGAGCAGCCGGACAAATTGGCTACGCTCTTCTCACCCGCATTGCATCCGGTTCCATGTTTGGACCTGACCAACCGGTGAATCTTCGTTTGATCGAGATTGAGCCTGCGATGGGCGCTCTTGAGGGCACCGTGATGGAGCTCGATGACTGTGCCTTTCCACTTCTTAATGAGATCGTCCCAACTTGTGATCTCGGCGAAGGTTTTCGTGGAACAGATTGGGCTCTTCTTGTCGGTTCGGTTCCTCGTAAAGCAGGTATGGAGCGTGCTGATCTCCTTGGGATTAACGGAAAAATTTTCACCGGGCAGGGCCAGGCCATCGCTGCCAACGCGGCTTCAGGCGTTCGCACCTTGGTCGTCGGAAACCCATGTAACACAAACTGCCTGATCGCGATGAATAACGCGGCGGGAATCCCCAATGATCAGTTCTTTGCGATGACCCGTCTCGATGAGAACCGCGCTAAGAGCCAGCTCGCGGCTAAGGCCGGAGTTCATAACAGTGATGTCACCAACATGTGCATTTGGGGGAACCACTCCGCGACGCAGTATCCTGATTTCACCAATGCGAAGATCAATGGTCAGCTCGTTACTGATGTGATCAGCGACCGCGCTTATCTTGAAGGTGAGTTTATTTCAACGGTTCAGCAGCGTGGTGCCGCGATCATCAAAGCACGGGGAGCGAGCTCCGCAGCTTCCGCTGCAAATGGTGTTGTGGATACTGTCCGCTCACTCACGACTCCAACTCCCGAAGGGGACTGGACAAGCGTTGCGGTTTGTTCCGATGGTGCATATGGAATCCCCGAGGGCCTCATCGCTTCCATGCCGATTCGCACGGACGGTCAAAAATGGGAAGTGGTTCAAGGCGTCGAGCTTGATGAATTTTCCCGCGCTAAGGTAGATGCCTCAGTTGCGGAACTTGCTGAAGAGCGCGAGGCAGTAAAAGACCTCATTCCTTCTGCTTAAATGGCATCTCCATTAGTCATTGCGGGACGTGAGTTTAGCTCGCGCTTGATGCTGGGAACGGGGAAATTTCCTTCGCAGGAGCTCATGCGTGATGCGCTTGAGGCGAGCGGAACGGAGATCGTGACGGTGGCACTACGGCGTGCTGACCTGAGTGGAGGAAACGATCCCTTTTCTAACATTCTCGAGTTCATTGATCCCGAGAAATACCTCCTGCTCCCAAACACCAGTGGTGCCATGGATGCTGAAGAGGCGGTGCGGCTTGCCAAGCTCGCGGCTGCAGCGGGACTTCCGAAGTGGGTGAAACTCGAGATTCACCCTGATCCGACCTATCTTCTTCCTGACCCGATTGAGACGCTTAAAGCAGCTGAAATTTTGGTTAAAGAAGGATTCACCGTGCTTCCTTATATCAATGCTGACCCAGTGCTTGCGAAGCGCTTGCAGGAAGTCGGCACTGCGACGGTGATGCCGCTGGGTGCTCCGATCGGAAGTAACAAAGGTATTTCGACCCGCGATCAAATTCGAATCATTATCGACCAAGCAACCGTTCCAGTTGTGGTCGATGCGGGAATTGGTGCTCCGAGTCACGCTGCGGAAGCAATGGAGTTGGGGGCTGATGCGGTCTTGGTTAACACCGCGATCGCGATTGCTTCTGATCCTTGCGAAATGGCGCGTGCCTTTGCAAAAGCGACCGAAGCAGGCCGCGCAGCCTACGAGATGGGCTTGCCTGAGATTATCGACGAAGCATCCGCTACGAGTCCTCTCACGGGGTTCTTGAAGTAGTTTATCGCAGATCGGCTTGTGCTGTTTTCGTGAGTCGATAGCTTATTGAATGCGTTTTGCATTTCTGTTCCTCTGTTCGGTGGCCTTGGCTGAAAAACCATCTTCGTCTCAAGACCTTGGTGCCTGGAATAAGCAAGTCCGTTCTGAGGTGTATCAGTTTTTCGAGAACCAAGTTTACGGTAAAGCTCCGCTCGAAAAGCCTGCGTTTTTAGCTGCTGCGGAGGCGGAACCGGATTCCTCAGCGATGAATGGTCTTGCGACAAAGCGAGTCGTTACGATCCGATATGGCCATTCGCCGAAAAACTCAGGTCAACTGAAGGCCATCTTTTACATCCCTCATAAAGTCGCGAAACCTGCTCCGGCGTTTCTTTTTATCTGCGACCGTGGGTGGGAGCACATCGAACCCACTCGCACGAACTGGTCGGGCTACTGGCCGGCCGATCAGATTGTGAAGCGGGGATACGTGGCTGCGGCGTTCTTCAATGGGGATGTCGACCCTGATGAAGCGGATGCTTTTAAAAAGGGAGCCCATGCGGTGTTCCCGACCGAAAATGACGGTTCATCCTGGGGCACGATTGCGGCTTGGGGCTGGGGAGCTTCAAGAATTTTGGACTACTTTGAAACCATTCCTGAGGTCGATGGAAAGAAGGTCGCGCTCGTCGGTCATTCTCGTGGCGGTAAAGCTGCGCTCTGGGCTGGTGCCCGAGATCAACGATTCGCGCTCACCATTTCCAATGAATCGGGCTGCACGGGAGCGGCGCTTTCAAAGCGCAAGCGAGGAGAGACCGTGCAACGAATCAACACTGTTTTCCCGCATTGGTTTTGCGATAATTATAAAAAGTGGAATGCCCGTGAGGACGAGATGCCCTTTGATCAAGATCAGCTCCTCGCGCTCATCGCTCCTCGTTTGGTTTACGTCGCGAGCGCCGAGAAAGACAAATGGGCAGATCCGGAAGGGGAGTTTCTTGCGGCTCAACAAGCTGGGGCAGTTTATAAGCTCTTTGGGAAAAAAGGCCTCGGCTCAGAGAAAATGCCGGAAGTCGGAAAGCCTCTTCACACTGGTTCGGTCGGTTACCACATCCGCGAGGGGAAGCACAACCTCCGCTCAGATGACTGGGGCTGGTTTATGGACTTCGCGGATCGAAATTGGAAATAAACTGTCGTGAAACTTGCTCCCTGACTTCGGGGATCGTCTGTCACATGATCTTTAATTTCCTGATATCGATCGATGTTTACCTTTTCTACCAGCGACCGTTTTAGCTCATATTAGATAAGCCAATCAGGATGATGATGGTGCCAAGAATGCCCATCACGAGACCGA
>JBDNAW010000113.1:0-6933 GCA_039768255.1 Akkermansiaceae bacterium
AGGCCTGCGACTTCACTGCGGATATCGGTGATTTTTCGACCATCGACGGTGATGCGCTTCTCCGGACCATTGGCGCGTACTGCGAGGGTAGCAATGTTGTTACTCATCATGTGGCCCGTCATGAGCTTGTCAATCGGGAGATCGGTGAGGATATCACCGTTGTAGATGAGGAAAGAATCAGATCCGATCCACTGAGCGATGTTCTTAATGCCACCACCGGTTTCGAGAAGGATAGGCTCGTAGAAAAAAGTGAGGTCTGCGTTGCGATATTTTTTGTCAGGAAAGGCTGCTTCCCATGTCTTGGGAAGGTGGTGTGTGTTGATCGCGATATCGGTAATGCCAGCCTCGATGAGTCGATCCATCGCATGCGTAACCAGCGGGCGGTTTTCGACCGGGATGAGAGGTTTGGGAAGGGTGTCGGTGAGCGGCTTGAGTCGGGTTCCCAGCCCGGCACCGAGGAGAAAGGCCTTACGCATGGAGGGGAGGTATCATGAGAGGAGAGATTTTGGAATCTATGATGGAAGAAAGAGTGAAAAACCATTGTATTTTCAGATACACACACATGAAGATTTCCTTTTTCCAGCTCCTTCTGACCAGTGCCGCCTGCGCTCTGCCCGAGGGCTACGAGATTTCGACTTGGGCCGAGCCCTTCGATATCGAATACCCTACCGCGCTCACTGCTGCTGCTGATGGCACCGTTTATCTTTCCTGTGATCGAAATGGTTCACTGGGAAAAGATCCTGATGTGGGGCGTGTCATTGCTTGTAAGGATACCAACGGAGATGGGAAGGCCGATTCCTTTGTCGATTTCATCCCAAAGATCGATAGTCCTCGCGGCGGGCACTTTGTCAAAGACACCCTCTATCTCATTCACCCTCCTTTCTTGAGTGCCTTTCGTGATACCACGGGCGATGGGGTAGCCGATGAGCAAAAGGTGCTACTTGAGAACATCGGTTTCGGACTACGGCACCCTCGTGGATCTGATCACACCACAAATGGCTGCCGCATGGGGATCGATGGTTGGATTTACATTGCAGTGGGGGATTTTGGAATGGAAGCGACCAAGGGGACGGATGGCCGAGTCGTAACTCTGCACGGTGGCGGCGTGGCAAGAGTCCGACCTGATGGCACCGAGCTGGAGGTCTACTCCTACAACACCAGAAATATCTGCGACATCGCGATCAGCCCGCAGCTCGATCTTTTCACGCGTGATAACACAAACGATGGCAAGGGATGGAATATCCGCGTTCACCATCTCACCAATGGTTCGGAGCACGGTTACCCACGCCTCTACAAAAACTTCACGGAGGAAGCGGTCGCTCCCATTCTCGATGCCGGCGGTGGGAGTGGCACGGGCGCGCTCTATCTCGCTGAGCCCGGTCATGCAGAGATGCTTCTCACTTGCGATTGGACAACTGGAAAAATCTACCACGATGAACTCACCCCAGATGGTGCGAGTTTTAGACTGAAGGAATCGGTCTTTCTCAATCTCGAGCGTGCGGTGGATATCGATGTCGATGGCGAATCAAATCTCTACCTTTGCGACTGGCGCGGCGGGCGATTCCGCTACGCGGGAGAAGGCGTGAAAGTTGGCCTTGTTCAGAAGTTAACAAAGAAAGGATTCAAGGCGGAGAAGTTTCCGGATTTGAAGCAGATGCGGGATGAGGAACTGGTGAAGCAGCTTGGGCACGCTTCTGCAGTGCGGAGGTTGGAAGCGCAGCGTGAGCTCCTCACGCGTGGAACTGAAAGTATCCAGCCAGCTTTGCTTAATTACATCAGGCAAACGAAAACCAACGCTGATACGAGAATGGCGATCATTGCAACGCTGGCTCAATTGAATAACCAACCCCAATTCTTCTCTTCGTGGAAAAGCTTACAAGTTGACTTTCCCTTGGAAACTTTGCGGTCTTTCAATGATGGAAACTTGCAGATCGAAAACGCCGGGTCACTGGCCGAAAAACAGCTCGATGTAGGCTCTCCCAATGCCCAGCTCCAAGCTGTCATTGCCTTAGGAAAGCTAGGCCCGAAAGCCTCCTCAAAAATCCCCAAGATTCTTCAGCTTACCGCGTCGACGCGCGATATGCGGATTCGCCACCATGCCATCCGCGCTTTGGTTCAGATCGGTGATACTGACAAGTTACTCAACTCTGTCGACCTTCCCGAAGTTCGTTTAGCCCTTCAACAATTGCATGATCCAGCCGTGACTTCACCCCTCATCGCCCAGCTCGCGACGGCTCAATCTAAAATCCCGTTGATCGGAGTGCTCTCCCGTCTTTATCACATGGAAGGCGAGTGGGATTTGAAATTTTGGTGGGGGACTCGTCCCGATGATCGAGGGCCATATTTTTTCCCGACCGTTTGGTCGGAGACTCCTGCGATCAAGCAGGCTTTAGAAAATGCTTACCCCAAGCTCAGCACTGCCGAACAGAAACAAGCTCTCGCACTCTTCTCAAAAAACCGAATTCCGCTTACCGATCTCGATCTTGGAGAGCAGGACCCTTTCTCTTTCGCCCTCATGTCTCCGGATCCGACCGAAGACCAACTCAAAGTTCTCGCGGCTACAGCGCGTGATCCAAAACGTGAGTGGGAAGTCCGCCTCGACGCCCACCAAGCCTGCATGCGTTCGACGCTTCCCAACGCACTTCGCGAACAAGCCCGGAACCTTGGAACTTGGCTCACCGAGCTCGGCGAAACTCCTGAGGTGAATCGTGAAGTCTCGGATTTCGTCAATCAACTCTCCTTACAACTCCGGATGAAAGACCTACGTAAGATTGCCAAAGAAGAAGACGTGCAAACCTCGCGCGTCGTTTGGAAGACGATGCTCACCATCGGTCAAAGCCCGCTCGTCAAAAAGAACATTGCCGAGAAGTATATGAACTTAGCGAAAAAGAATCCCCGTGAAGTCGGCTTCTTCCTCGCGCTGGCTGACTTCAAGCTCGGCGGTTTCGACCAGCAGATCGAGAATGCCATCAATAGCGATAACGATACCCTCATTGCTGCTGCCGAGCGCGCTCAGAAAATCATCGCGGAAGCGAAAGAAAAAAGCGGGAAGCTCATCGCTCAGATTCCTCCTGTCGAAGCGGCCAAGCTCGCAATGACCCAAAAAGGAGACGTCGCGCGAGGAAAAGAAATCTACACCCGCCAAGGCTGCATCGCTTGCCATGCCGTCGACCAAAAAGCGGTGCAGAAAGGTCCGTATCTCGGCTCCTCTGGAAGTAAGTTCACCCGTGATTATCTTATCGAATCCATTCTCGATCCCAACGCCGTCGTCGCGCAGGGCTTCCAAACAGAAATGATCACGATGAATGATGGTGCCGTTCATATGGGCTTCATCACGCGTGAAGAAGACGGGCAAATCGACATTCGAAATATTGCCGGCATTTTGTCCACCATCGAGGAGAGCTCAGTCAAAAAACGTGACGCTCAAAAGACCTCCATGATGCCTCCCGGTCTCGCGGCCGGCCTCACCGCATCTCAATTTGTCGATCTCATTGAATACCTCGCCAGCATGAAGGAGTAAAACTTCCACTTGCTCCTTGCCTCGCCACGTCGATAGTCCTCCACAATGTCTGACGACGACAAAAAAGACCCGAAGCTCCCCGATCACGAAGAACTCCGTAAATCACTCGAAGGTATCTTCGGGAAGATGGATAAAACCGGCTTTTCCTTTCCTGGAATGAGCCCGATGGGGGGCACGCAAGAGAACGAATTCGCCGAAAGCCCCGAGGAAGAAGATGCCGCAGGGATTTTTGAGTTCGATTATCTTCCGCGTGATATCAAGGCGCATCTCGATCGCTTTGTCATTCGTCAGGATGAGGCCAAGAAGGCGCTCTCAATTGCAGTGTGTGATCACTACAATCATGTCAAAGCCCTTAAGGCGGAAGACGATGACGCGCAGCCGCTCGAACTGCAGAAACAAAACGTCATGGTCGTAGGCCCGACTGGCGTGGGGAAAACTTATCTCGTCAAGCACATCGCGGAACTCATCGGTGTCCCTTTTGTGAAAGCCGATGCCACCAAGTTTTCTGAAACCGGCTACGTCGGTGGTGATGTTGATGACCTCGTCCGCGAGCTCGTGGCTAAAGCCAATGGCGACGTCAGCCTCGCCGAATACGGGATCATCTACATCGATGAGATTGACAAACTCGCTGGGAGTGGAGGCACGATGGGACGAGATGTCAGCGGCCGCGGAGTGCAGACCACTTTACTCAAGCTCATGGAGGAGACCGAGGTCGCCCTTCGGAATCCCCAAGACATGCGGGGCCAGATGATGGCGATGATGGACATTCAGAATGGCAAGAAGCAGAAGGAGACGATCAATACGCGTCACATTCTCTTCATCGTCAGTGGTGCGTTTTCTGGATTGGAAAAGATCGTCCGCAAGCGCAGCCAAGCCGCTCAGATTGGATTTTCCGCCGAGAGTAAAGAGCCCGTGATGGACTCCGATCTCTTCAAACACGTGAACACCCAAGATTACATCGACTTTGGATTTGAAGCCGAGTTCATCGGGCGAATTCCTGTGCGTGTCATTTGTGAGCACCTCAATGCCGATGATCTCGAGGCCATCCTCAACTACTCCGAAGGCAGCCTTCTTCGGCAATACACCCGCGAGTTCGAGTCCTACGGAATCGACATCATGTTCAAGCCCGATGGCATTCGCCGCATCGCGGAAATGGCCGAAGAAGAACGCACCGGTGCGCGTGGGCTCATGACCGTAGGGGAGCGCATCTTGCGTGATTTTAAATATGAACTCCCCGGCACTTCTGTGACCGAACTCACTGTCGATGCCGACCTGATCGATAATCGCGAAGCCCATCTCGAGAAATACCAAGAACTCGGTCAGGAACTTGTCGTCGAGAAAGCCCGCCAAGAAGTTGACGCCTTCATCCGTGAGTTTAAGGACAAGCACGGCGTGAACATTAAGATCGAGGATGATGCCGTTGCGCTTATCGTGGAAACCGCCGGGTCACAAGCCCGCAGCGTTCTCCAAGTCGCGCGCCAGCTTTTCCGTGACTACCACTTCGGTCTCAAGCTCATCCAAAAGAACACCGGCCAGAAAGAATTCGTGATTACCAAAGCGGCCGTTCAAGACCCGGATCAGCATCTAAGTGATCTGGTGGTGAAGTCTTATCAGAAAGACTAGGTGCTTCAGCTTCGAGCCAAGCTTTCAGTTGCCCTACGTCTTCACTGGTGGCGAAGCTGAGAAGCTTCACTTTCTTACCATGCTTCAAGTGCATCAGCAGCTTGAAGCGTGGTTCTTCGTTCACATCTCCGCCCTTGGAGATTTTCAAATCTTGGATGTTTGAGAGTTCCACCGTGCGGGTCGTGCCCATGCTAAACCAGGTCTTTATAATTCGCAGTCGTGCATGGCGTTTTTCCAATTTCATGCGGTAACCAAGCGACCATATCCCGCCCGAGATCACAGCAGCTCCTGCTCCCGCAAAAAGCAGGGCGGCCCAAATCGGCGCAGAATCTCCAGTGGAGTTCTCTGCCATTTTTCGAAACCACTCGAATTGTCCTTTCAGGTATTCCGCAAGCGAACCTTCCATCAAAAGTCCAACTCCGAGGAAGATACTTCCAAAGAGAATGATGAAAATAGATCCCAAGAAGCCGTTCTGAGTGTGTGCCTCCCAGCCTTGAGCCGTCCGGGTGAAGTTCAATTTCTTGGAGCGATAATTGCGATCAAGCTCTGCGTTATCAGCTTCGGCTTCAAGGTCCTGCCGTATCGCCTCCCCAATATCCACCGGTCCTACCGCTTCTTCTCCGGCCGCGAGCCGAATTTCCTGATCCAGCCATAAGAGCTCTTCTTCTTTCAGGCTCCCGCCGATCCCGATTTTTTTCTCTCCGGATTCTAACGCCAGTTTGTAGCGCGAGACATCATTCTCCTCATGGCTCTTCTCAAAGCGCACCTCCAAACCTTGGCGTGTCAGAAGCTTCGTTTGGAACGTCTTTTTAAGTAATATTCGCTCTAAGCGCACCTCTTGCTGTCCGAGCGTGAGCCGTGTCTTTCCGAGCCAGAGAAATACCCCGATGAAAAAAGTAGATAAACCGATGACAAAGAAGGGAATCAAAAATAGCACAGCAAACGGGGTTCCCCAGCTCGGGCTATCGGGTGATGGCATTCCGAAAAAAATTGCAAAAAGGAGGATCGAAGGAATCCCCAAAAACATCCCGCCAAAGATGATAAAGAAACCAGGCCGCCCCTTACCTCGAATCTCAAAAACCGCCGAGCCATCTTCTTGTTGCTCACGGGATAAGCGCTTCCCTTGTCTCGGCTCCACTGGCTTTCGTCCTTCTTTAAGTCGTGCTATGATTTTCTGAAACATCGTTGCCGTTTGGAATCTTTTCCTAATTTTTTCTGAGACCATTCCATCAGCTTCGCCCCGAATAAGCGATGGTAGAACTCTGAGAAAATTCTAGCGGCTTCTTCGATTCTAAGTCTCTTCAACCAAGATTCTGTGTCTTCTGCATTTTATGTGGTTTGAAAAAATCGAGATCCACGCGTCAGCCCCCACACAGATTAACGCGCTCATCTATCGACTTCCCTGACATCTTCTGCTCTCCTCCCGCCGTGCCTTCCACTACTCCTCTCTACCTCTGCGGCCCCATGGCTTCCGGAAAAGCTGCTCTGGCAATCTCTGCGGCCAAAGAACTCAATGGCGAGATCGTCAATGCTGATGTCGCCAAGGCCTACCGAGGATTAGAAATCGTCAGCGCCGTTCCAGGGGCCGACCTGATCGAGCAAGCTCCGCACCATCTTTACGGCGTGCTCGATCCCGCGGAAGCTTGCGATCCACTCGCGTTCCGAAATCTTGCCCTTCCCATCATCGAGGAAATCCAATCCCGTGGCAAATGCCCCATCATCGTCGGCGGAAGCGGAGTGTATCTCAAAACGCTCACTCACGGCCCGTCCATCCTCCCAGAGCGCGACGA
>JBDNAW010000114.1:0-31850 GCA_039768255.1 Akkermansiaceae bacterium
TGCGGAAGAAGCAGTTTTCTCTCCCACTTTCGTCAAGACGATGAATTGAGAGAACGATATGGTCTAAATCATGAATAAATTTCAACGAATCCAAGTCATCGACTCCCACACTGGTGGCGAGCCAAGTCGGGTCGTGATTTCAGGAGCACCCGAACCGCAAGGTCAGACCATGGCAGAGAAGCGGGTATTCTTTCGGGAGGAAATGGACTGGTTACGAACTGCGGTCGTTTGCGAACCACGCGGACACGACGCCATGGTCGGAGCGCTCATTTGTGCCCCCCTCGATTCTAGTTGCGTTTGCGGAGTGATTTTTTTCAATAACGTCGATGTCTTAAACGGCTGCATTCACGCCACCATCGGGCTTGCGGTGACTCTTCATCATCTAGGCCGGATCGCGCTTGGTGCACATCGCATCGAAACACCCACGGGCGTCGTCACCATCACCCTCATGGAAGGCGGAAAAGTCACCGTGAAAAACGTGCGCAGTTACCGCATTAAAACCACGACCAAGGTGAGCATTCCAAACTATGGCGAAATCAGTGGCGATGTCGCTTGGGGCGGAAATTGGTTTTTCCTCGCCAATGCTCCGCTAGGAGTCGCGATCGAACTCCAGAATATCGAAGAACTCACCCGCGTAAGCTGGGACATTCGAGAAGCGCTTACCGCCGAGAAAATCACCGGTGATGATGGCGGGGAAATTGATCACGTCGAACTGTTCGCTCCGCCTACTAACGACTCTGCTGATTCCAAAAACTTCGTCCTCTGTCCTGGCAAAGCTTACGACCGTTCCCCTTGCGGCACTGGCACAAGCGCGAAGCTCGCTTGCCTCGCAGCCGACGGCCTTCTTTCTGAAACTCAAACATGGCGACAGGCCGGGATTCTCGATACCGTATTCGAAGGACAGATTCGCAAGCATCCCGACGGCGGAATTTCCCCCATCATCACCGGTTCCGCATTCATTACAGCCGAAGCCGATCTCCTGCTCGATCCAGAGGCACCATTTGCATTTGGCATTTCTTCACCACACACTCCCACCCATGACTAATACTTTACAAGGCACCTCGATCATCGGCTTCTCCCGAGGATCAGAAACCACCGCCACTCTTCACGGCGTCAATCCCGCCACAGGTGAAACGCTTGAGCCTCACTATTACCCAACGCGTAAAGAGGAACTCGCAAAATCCCTCGAACTCGCTAGCAACGCAGCCACTCCCTTCGCGGACACCACTCCGAAAAAGCGAGCTTCTTTTCTCAATGCCATCGCCACCGAGATCGAAAACTCCGTCGACGAACTCGCCACACGCGGTCCCCTCGAAACCGGACTCCCTGAAGCCCGTATCCGTGGCGAAGCTGGACGCACCTGTGGACAGCTCCGGATGTTCGCTCAATTGGTTGAAGAAGGGTCGTGGGTCAATGCTCGCATCGATCACGCCATCCCTGATCGCACCCCACTTCCTAAGCCAGACCTCCGTTGCATGCTTCGGCCCTTAGGCCCCGTCGCCGTTTTCTGCGCGAGTAATTTCCCCCTCGCTTTCTCAACCGCTGGTGGCGACACCGCGTCCGCGCTTGCCGCAGGCTGCCCTGTCATCGTAAAAGCTCACCGCTCTCACCCCGGCATGGCGGAAATCGCCGGTCGCTGTATTCAAAAGGCCGCGCAAGACACCGGCATGCCTGAAGGAACTTTCTCCCTTCTCTTCGGGGCACAAGACCTCGGACAAGCTCTTGTCGAAGCGCCCGTGATCCAAGCCGTCGGCTTCACCGGATCACAATCAGGAGGAACTGCCCTCATGAAAATCGCCGCTGCACGCCCACAACCCATTCCCGTATATGCGGAAATGAGTTCCATCAATCCAGTCGTAATCCTACCCGAAGTTCTCGCCGAAAAAGGCGAAACTCTTGCGGAAGGCCTCTTCGGTTCCTTAGTGCTAGGCGTTGGCCAATTCTGCACCAATCCGGGACTTGTCTTCCTCCCAGAAAACGGCACCGAACTCTTCTTCAAAAAAATCACCGAACTAGTCTCTGACGGTGCTGGCGCAACCATGCTCAACGCCGGAACCGCTTCCGCCTACCAAGAGCGAGTGAAAGAACTGAGCGAGAGTAATGGCGTCACCACCCTCGCACTCGCAGACGGAGAAGGCGCTCCAGCCATCTTCTCGATTTCTCAAGAAGCCTTCACCAATGATGCCTCATTGCAAGAAGAGTGCTTTGGCCCCGCCACACTGATCGTCACCGGTCCCATAGAAAATCTCCCCGCCCTTTTTGCCAAACTCGAAGGCCAGCTCACCGGCACCATTCACGCGACCGAAGCCGAGCTTTCCGCAAATACAACGATCGTCCGCACGCTCCAAAATCGCGTCGGCCGTCTTATTTTTAATGGCTTTCCCACAGGAGTCGAAGTCTGCCCCTCGATGGTTCATGGCGGGCCTTACCCAGCGACCTCCGACGGCCGAAGCACCTCGGTTGGAACTCTCGCAGTTGAACGCTTCACTCGCACCATCTCTTGGCAGGACTTCCCTGATTCCGCGCTCCCCGCTGAGCTTCAGGAAGCCAACCCGCTGAATATCAAACGTATCGTCAACAACACCCACACCTCATGAGCTCCAACATTTTCCAGGGAACCATTCCCGCCTTAATGACGCCCTGCAATGCAGACGGCACGCCCAATCTCGAAGCTCTTGTTGCAACCGCACAAGAACTCATCGAACACGGCATGCGTGCTGTCGTCTATTGCGGCTCAATGGGCGATTGGCCCCTCCTGACCGATGAGCAACGCCAAGCCGGAGTCACCGCTCTTGTCGATGCAAACATTCCTCTGATCGTCGGCACCGGGGCACAAAGCACCCGTCAAGCCGTCGCCCACGCTGCTCACGCAAAAGCCTTCGGCGCTCAAGGCCTCATGGTCATCCCCCGTCTCCTTTCACGAAGCCTTTCTCCCGCTGCTCAGCGCGATCACTTCGCCGCTGTCCTCTCCGCTGGCGCAGACCTCCCAGCCGTCATTTATAACAGCCCTTACTACGGCTACGAAACCAAGGCTGACCTCTTCTTTCAGCTGAGAGCGGAACATGCCAATCTCGTTGGCTTCAAAGAATTCGGCGGAGCTAACGCCCTCACCTACGCTGCCGAACACATCACCAGTGGAGATCCAGAACTCACTCTTATGGTTGGCGTCGACACCCAAGTCCACCACGGCTTCATCAACTGCGAAGCCGGAGGTGCGATCACCGGAGTGGGAAATGCTCTTCCCATCGAAACCCTCCGCTACGTCGAGCTTTGCCAACGCGCAGCAAAAGGTGATCCCTGCGCCCAGCGCTACGCCAAAGAACTCAAAGAAGCGATCCAAGTGCTCTCGCGTTTCGACGAAGGCCCCGACCTCGTCCTCTACTACAAAGCGCTCATGGTTCTTGAAGGCAACCCCGCCTATCAACACCAGATCAACGCATCCGATCAGCTCTCACCAAGTCAGCTTGCCTTCCTGACTTCCCAGTGGAAAAAATTCCGCAACTGGTGGACTGACTGGCCCGGTGCACGAGACTAAACGCTCATGAATCCGGAGCAAAGATACGTCGTCATCGGCGGTGGAGTAATCGGGCTTTGCTCCGCTTACTTCCTCGCCCAAAAAGGCGAACAAGTCACCGTTGTTGATCGGGATCTTACTCACCGTAATCAGTGCTCGAATAAAAACGCAGGCATGGTGGTGCCCAGCCACTTCATCCCGCTCGCCGCTCCCGGAATCGTGACCCAAGGGTTGAAATGGATGCTCAATCCACGCAGCCCCTTTTATATCCAACCCCGCCTCAATCGCGCTCTCATTTCGTGGTGCTGGCAGTTTGTGAAACACTCAAACAAACGACACGTCGAAAACACCCAAGAGCTCCTCCGGGATCTCAGTATGGAAAGTCGGAGCCTCTTCGAGCAACTCTCTGAAGAACTCGATTTCCCGCTCGTCAAAAAAGGACTCCTCAACCTCTGCCAAACCGAAGAAGGACTCCGCGAAGAATCCAAAGTAGCAACACGCGCAAACTCCCTCGGCGTCGAAGCCGAGATCTGCTCACCAGAGCGCCTGCGCGAACTCGAACCCGACGTCGAGATGCACACCAAAGGCGGTATCTGGTATCCCAAAGACTGCCACCTCGATCCCGAACTCTTCCTCGCCGCCCTCAAACGTGGCATCAAAAAACACGGAGGAAAATTCAGCGATGGTCAAGTCACCAACATCCATCTTAACAACAAGAAAGCCATCCGGGTCGTTCTCAAAAGCGGTGAAGAAATTCCCTCTTCCCACCTTTTGATTGCAGGTGGAGCGTGGTCTCAGGAGCTCACACGCGGTCTCAAGCTGCGCCTCCCCATGCAAGCAGGAAAAGGCTACTCCGTAACCCTCAAGAATCCCGTAAAGCTTCCCCATCTCTGCTCACTCCTCAAAGAGGCTCGCGTCGCGGTCACCCCGATGGGCGATCACCTTCGCGTCGCCGGCACGATGGAGATTTGTGGGAATGATACCTCCGTTGACCGCCGCCGGCTCGAAGGAATCACCAAATCTTTCTGCTCCTTCTTCCCGCAGTTTCAGCCCTCCGATTTCGAGCATCTCAAACCCTGGTCCGGCCTCCGCCCCTGCTCTCCAGACGGCCTTCCCTACATCGGTCCCGTGAAGGGGTTAAAGAATGTCACCATCGCCACCGGCCATGCCATGCTCGGCCTTAGCCTAGGCCCCGTCACCGGCCGCATGATCGCAGACCAAGCCACCGACCCCCGCCTCGACCCAGCTCGGTTTTAAGAGCTGCTGATCCGAGAGATGATACACTGGATTCATGCGGCAGAAGTATCGCTCCCTGACATCTCAACCAAGAGTAGTTGACCGGACCTCTAAGAACGAGACCACGTGAAAATGCTGCGAATCTGGCCCTACTCGGCAAGCTCCTCTGCAGCCAAGCAAGAAGCCGGCCCTCGTGTCGAAATAAACGCCTTCGCCTCTGTGTGATTTGTATGATAAATTACTCGCAGGTCGCAAGTTGCCTTGCTTAAAGATGACTGAAGAATTGGCTCACTCAAAGCCGAGCTGGCTCATCTGACTTGCTCCTAAAATCCCACCTCTCTAAAAACACACATCATGTCAAAGAAACCTGTCCGCATCGGCGTCGTTGGCTACGGCTTCATGGGCCGCACCCACTCAAATGCCTACTCCCAGCTTGATCACTTTTTCGAAACCGAACACGTCCCCGTGCGCCAAGTCATTTGCGGACGCTCCGAGGACAAGGTAAAAGCCTTCGCTGAAAAGTGGGGCTACGCCGATACCGAGACCGATTGGCGTGAGCTTGTGAAGCGCGACGATGTCGATGCCATTGATATCTGTACTCCTAACGATTCTCACTACGACATTGCGATGGCCGCCATCGAGAACGGAAAGATGATCCTCTGCGAAAAACCTCTCGCCCTCAATGGTGAACAAGGCCTCAAAATGGTCGAAGCCATCGAAGCGGCTGACCTCCCAAACCTCGTCTGGTATAACTACCGCTTTCTCCCGGCCGTCACTCTTGCCAAGCAGATCGTTGCACGTGGCGACCTCGGCCGCATCTACCACTACCGTGCCAACTTCCTGCAAGACTGGACCATGTCCGAGGAACTTCCCCAAGGCGGAGCCGCTCTTTGGCGACTCGATGCTGCTTCTGCCGGATCAGGCGTAACGGGTGATCTCCTTGCGCACAACATCGACTGCGCCCGCTGGATCAATGGTGACATCATCTCCGTTTCCGCCATGACCGAGACCTTCATCAAAGAACGTGTCCACCAAGAGACCGGTGAAAAACACCCTGTCACCATCGATGACGCCTGCGCTTTCCTTGCCCGTTTTGAAAATGGCTCCACCGCCATCTTCGAATCCACCCGCTACGCCCGCGGTCATAAATCTTACAAGACCTTCGAGATCAACGGCCATGACAAATCCCTCTCTTGGGACCTCCATGATCTCAACCGCCTCGCTTACTTCGATCATGACGTCCCAGGAGAAACACGCGGCTGGTCCAGTGTCCACGTCTCCGATGGCGACCACCCTTACACCGGCAACTGGTGGGTCCCTGGCCTCTGCCTCGGCTACGAACATTCCTTCGTCCATGGTGCCGTTGAGTTCATGAAGAGCCTCGATGACCCAAGCGCCGAAAAAGCCTATCCTGACTTCCGCAATGCCCTCGGGACACAATACGTCTGCGACGCCGTGCTCGAGTCCGCGAAGACCGGTCAGTGGGTCGATGTGAAACGCGCCTAGATTTTCGAGCATCAAAAAGCACCGCCTCGTTTTACCGAGCGCGGTGCTTTTTTGAGAGCCATCTTCGTCACTTTCTTAGCTCCCTTTTTTGCGGCTTTCTTGGCGGTTTTTTTCACCGCCTCTTTTTTACTTAGGTTTTTCTTTTTCGGAGGCATGGCGATTTTTTCCAGTGCAATACCTGTGCCAATTCAGGCAGCACGCAGGTGCGTCACGCTCCCTTTCCAGCGCTTCGCCGCGGGCAATCTCGCCGACAAACAGAACTGATTTCAGCGGAAGTTCGTTAAATTCCTTCATTTCACCATTGAAAATCATGTCTTTTCCCCAAATCTACGCCCCTTCATGAACGTCTCCCTGAACTGGCTCAAAGAACGCCTCGACCTCGGCTCCCGCTCTCTCGACGAAGTCTGTGATCTCCTCACCTTCGCCGGCATTGAAGTGGAAGGCCTGCAAACCGTCGGCGTGAGCAGCGATCAAATCGTTGTGGCCGAAATCAAAGAAGCCGTTCAGCACCCTGATGCTGATAAGCTCAAGGTCACGCAAGTCGACGCCGGAGAAGACTCCCTCCGTCAGATCGTTTGCGGAGCTAAGAATTACCAGATCGGCGATAAAGTCCCCTGCTGTCTTCCCGGAGCAGACCTCGGCGGCTTCATCATTGGCGAGACCAAGATGCGTGGCGTGGAGTCAAAGGGCATGCTTGCCGCTGGTTCCGAGATCGGACTACAGGACGAGGAAGACGGTCTTCTTATTTTAGATACAAATGCCGCTCCCGGCACCCCGGTCAAAGAGCTTTTCGATTCCGACACGCTCATTGAAGTCGAGATCACCCCAAACCGTCCTGACCTCCTCTCGCACTCCGGCATGGCCCGCGAGCTCGCCGCTCTTCTCGAGACGACTTGGTCGCCCGTTGAAAAAGCCAACGCGACTGAGTTTTCCGAAGACGCTTCGATCGTCACCGTCGACTCCGCGACCTGCCCCTTCTACTCCGTCCTTTCGATCAAGAACGTCAAGATCGCGCCCAGCCCAGATTGGCTCGCTAAAAAGCTCGAGTCGATCGGTCTGCGTCCCATCAATAATGTAGTCGATATCACCAACTACGTTCTCCACGAACTCGGCCAGCCGCTGCACGCCTTCGATGCCGCCAAGGTCTCTGGCGCCCTCCACATTCGTAACGCGAAAGCGGGCGAAGAGTTCAAGGCACTCGATGAAGAAACTTACGCCCTCGAAGAAGTCGACTGCGTCATCTCAGATTCCTCTGGCACTCCCCTCGCCCTCGCTGGTGTCATGGGTGGCCTCGAAAGCGGCGTGACCGATGGCACCACTGACATCCTTCTTGAGTCCGCATACTTTACCACCTCTGAGATCCGCCGCACCTCGCGTCGACTTTTCCTCACCTCGGATTCCTCCTACCGTTTCGAGCGTGGCGTTGATCCTCAAAAAGTCCTCCCCGCTTCTGCTCTCGCCGCAGCCCTCATCCTTGAGATCGCTGGTGGTGAAGCTTCCGCAAACACCATCACCGCAGGTCAACTTCCGGGAGCCCTTCCGGATGTTGAGCTCGATGTCGACCGTATGATGCAGCTCATGGACAACAGCATTTCACTCGCAGACGCTGGTGCCATCCTCACTCGCCTAGGCATTGAAAACGGTGATGATAACACTTGGCACATCCCGAGCTGGCGCGCCGATCTTGAACGCTCGGCAGACCTCGTCGAAGAAGTCGCCCGCGTCTACGGACTCGAAAATGTCCCTTCCCGTACTGGCGGCACCGCCGTTGACGAAAGCGCTTCAGACCGCGACTACGACCGCCTGCTCAACTTCAAAAAGAAACTCGCCACCCTCGGCTACTTCGAAACGCAAACGATCAAACTCATCGCCGAGTCCCAACTCCGCGATTGCCTCCCGCTAAAGCCCCTCATGGAAGGTGATCTTATTTCCGTTGCCCGTCCTCTCAGCGAAGATCACGCCATTCTCCGTCCCTCACTGACTTCTGGCCTCATCCAAACTGCTGAACGAAATATCCGCCAAGGCGCAAAATCTCTGCGCTTCTTTGAAGCCGGACGCTTCTTCCGAAATGCCGGAGGCGGTAAAGCCAAAGACCTTGAAGCCGACTCCCTCGCCCTCCTCCTCGGTGGTGAAGCCCAACCAGCATCATGGGCACGCAGCACAAATCATCAGCTCGATCTCTTCGATCTCAAGGCGACCATCCAAACCCTTCTCGGTGGCGCTGAGATCCAACTCTCCCCTCGCCCGCGCGACGGCTTCCTTTTAGCAGGCGATATCCAGCTCAGCGGCAAGCCCATTGGCACCTACGCTCAAGCACTCCCATCACGTGCTCGCGAACTTTCCTTCCATGCTCCGATTTACCTCGCTGAGCTTGAGCTCAAGAAAATTCTCAGCCTCCAGCGCGACTTCTTTCAAGTCGAAGCACTCCCACAATTCCCCGGTTCCAGCCGTGACATTGCGATGGAGCTTCCAACGAAGACCAGCAACGCAGACATCGAAAAAGCCCTCGCTCACCACAGCGACCCGCTGCTTGTCTCCGCGACTTGCTTCGATCACTTCAGCGACCCTAGCGGCGAGAAAATGCCAGCCGATAAAAAGTCCATCGCCTACACCTTCCGTTACCGTGCCGAGAACAAGACTCTCAAGTCTAAAGAAGTCGACGCCGCCCACGAAAAGCTCCTCACGCACTTACAAAAGGTGCTTCCAATGAGCCAACGGTAAACTTCCATTGGATGCTTAATCTACTTTTATCCCCCTTTGCCCAAACTTAGGAGGCAATAGAAGCTCCGAGAGGCTCAACGAACAACTCTCCATACATGCCCTCGCTCTGGACCCCCTCCACCATCGGAAATCAGTCCTACTTCCTGATGAACCTCGATCACTCGCAGGTTGAGAAGGAGGTCATTGCGGAAATGGAGGGCGGAGTAGACGTTTATTATGACCGACGTTGGGAGATCACAACAGTGCTGACGGATTGGCTGGCGAAGCATCCTGAAGTCATGGATGGAAAACGCGTTCTTATTCTTGGGGCAGGAGTCGGCGCTGAGACTTTAATTCTCGCACGGCATGGTTCCCACATCTGGATCAATGACCTCTCCGCCACCGCGCTGAAACTTTGTGCTGAGCAGTTAGAGAAAAATGGTCTTCAGAACTTCACCCCGATACTTGGGCTTTATCAGGAACGTGCTCTTCCCGAGGTCGATCTCGTGGTTGCGAGTTTTCTGATCTATAACGACGAGACCTTCCAAGCGATGCGCTCATTTGTCACCTCTCACCGAGGAGAAATAATTTTGGTCAACGAACGACTCGCGCCCTTTCCTAAATTTCTCGAATTGGAAAAACACGAGATCATTTTCGAGCAAGACGGAGCCGTTGGAGTTTTGCTGGAAGGTGCGACCTAAACGGTGAGATTTCCGATGCTTGGCTTTGTGTTTTAAACAAAGACCTGCTCATCACATCGTTACATTCCGCGTAAGCCGAGTCTGATAATCTCGCCACTGTCCGCATCGGGATTGTCCTTCAGCGCCTTATCAACCGCCTTACGGGCATCCGCTTGCTTGAAGCCGAGAGCCATGAGACCCATCTCGGCATCGCGTGAGGCATCATTACGGTCGTCATTCTGCTCCCAAGTCTGGACTACCCCGACTTTATCCTTGAGCTCGAGAATGATCCGCTCAGCTGTCTTTTTCCCAATCCCCTTCACCTTTGCCATCGCAACAGCATCACCAGAAACAACCACCTGTTTAAAATGCTGCACCGGCATACCGCTCAGAACGGCCATTGCAATGGTGGGTCCAATCCCGCTTACGCGATCAATCAAGAGCAGAAAAACATCGCGCTCCTCATCACTGACAAAACCATATAAGGTGAGAGAATTTTCCCGCACATGTTGATAAGTCCTGAGATCACATGGCGAACCCTGAACCGGGTTCAGCTGGTCATAAGTCGAAAGCGGAACCAGTACCTGATAGCCTACTCCACCCGCACCAATTACGACACGTCCGGGTAATGCTTCCCAAACTTCACCTTTTATACGGGCAATCATTTTAGAAAAATTAATAAAATCTGCTTCTACCTACAAGACTCAATGCCCAAAAGAAAAGGTAAGCACGGCATTTAGTTAAGATAACTAGAATTTCTAGCTTGCGGTATCATGAAAATTTCGCTTGATTGGGAATTTTTTCAGTCGCTTTTGTTGGAAATTGCTGTTACATTCACCTCGTTATGGCAACTACTAAAAGAACACGTTTTTCCCGTCGTCTCCCAGATCATGTGACCGACGAACTTGTAAACGTGCTCGGCGGAAATGATAAACTCTTCGGCTTTAATGAACTCTTTGAGGACGTCTATGAGCGCCTCAAGGAGCGCAATGCCGTGAGTGGTGGAGAAGAAATGCTGCGTCTTCGCGCATATGAGAAGCTTCAGAACCTCGTGACCCGTGGCCTTGTCGAGAAAGACGGCAAGGAATACCGTGGGCTCGAGCGTATTGCTGAGGCTCATAGTGATAATATCGCGAAACAAGAGGCATAATTCCTCTCTTCGAATAAAAGAGCCCCCTAGCGGTGATCGCTGAATAACGAAATTCGCTAAAATAAACGTTGGTTTTACCAACAACCGAACTTTTAATTGCCCGCGTCAGACCGACGCGGGCAATTTTCTTTAGAAGCCGCGCCCCCGTTGCGGCAGATTCCCACCTAATTTTCTCCATCATTTTTTAATCCGATGTTATCCGATTATCTCCCCGTTGTCCTCCAAGCACTTGCCGCCATTGGCTTCGCCGCTATCGCGCTTGGCCTGAGTGTTCTTCTTGGCAAGAAAGGCCGTGAGTCCAAGATTAAGAACACGCCTTACGAGTGCGGCATGCTTCCGATCGGCGAGGGCGCGCCTCGCTTCAGCGTGAAATTCTACATGATCGCGATGCTCTTTGTGATCTTCGACATCGAGGTCGTCTTCTCCTACCCATGGGCGCTCGTCTTTAAGGACCTGATTAAGGAAAGCACCATGGTCCTCTGGAGCTTCGCCTCCTTTGCCTCTATCTTGACGGTGGCCTACGTTTATGCCCTCAAGAAAGGCGCATTCAATTGGAAGTCCTAATTTCCCCTGCCCATGATCGACCACCTTCTCTTTTATCAGCTCAAGCCGGAGGTGGGCGAGGCAGGCATCAAGGAAATGATCCGCTCGACGCGAAGTTTCCTCCTCAGAATCCCGCTTATCCCTAGCGTGCGCTTTGGGCAAACCATCGATCCCAAATCCAAGTGGCCATTTTACGTCCTTCTCGAATTCGAATCTCTCGAAAAGATGGGTACTCCTCGAAGACCCCGTTTAGCTCGATTTCATGAAGGTCGTGGTGGGCCGAATGTCGCTTCCAGTTATAACCTCGATTACGAGACTGATCCGTCGAAGGATTTAAAGTATTCGTAACTGAACTCATTGAGCCGTTCTCACTTGAAAACAGAAACGGAAATCATCGCCGAACTCCTTGCACTTGGGTGCGGAGAATTCGTCGTTTGTGGAGGAGCGCGAAATGCCGTTCTCGTCGCGCAACTTTGTGATCATCCTGAGCTGACAATTTATCGCCATTTCGATGAACGAAGCGCGGCTTTCTTTGCACTTGGAAGAACGAAAGCGACCGCGCGACCTTGTGCCGTCGTCACCACGAGCGGAACTGCCGTGGCGGAATGTCTTCCGGCCGTCATCGAAGCGCACTACTCCTCGCTTCCACTCATCATCGTCTCTGCGGATCGTCCAGCGCAATTCCAAGGCACCGGTGCTCCGCAAGTGATCGAGCAAGATGGCATTTTCAGAAACTACGCCCACGTAGGTGAGGATTGGAAAGGTCACGGACCTCTCCACCTGAATGAGCCTCTGGGTGAAGAAAACATTACCACTGCAGATCACCCAGTGCTCGAAGGGTTTCTCCCAGCTCGTCGACCTTTCGAGGTTCTTGCGCTCAAAGACTTCCTCACCCAAAGAATTTTTAAAGGACTCGCTGTCATGGTGGGCGGACTCGATCCTGAAGAACGTGAAGACGTTTATGATTTCCTCCGTGAACTTGGCGCGCCGGTGATCGCAGATGCTACGAGCGGGATTCGCGAAGTCCTCGGTGACCTTATCATCCCCGAGCGTGCCCTCGCTCAAAACCTTCCTGGAAAAATCCTACGCCTTGGCGAAGTTCCCGTCGCTCGGCTTTGGCGAGACCTTGATGAGAACCCAAAAGTCGAAGTTTTCTCCATCTGCCCCAATGGCCTTCCCGGACTTGCACGTGACTCCACCGTCATCACCGCAGAAGTCGGACGAGTTTTACGCGGCTTCGGTGAAGCTCCGCATATCGGAGATATCAACGATGATCTCCCCGCTGCTCGCAAGGAGCTCGCCCGCGTTGATGAACTCTTAGAAGCCTACCCCGATTCCGAACCCGGACTGGTGCGTGCGCTGTCACTCTTCGCCACCATTGGCGAGAGTCTTTTCCTTGGGAACAGCCTTCCCATCCGCGAATGGAATGAATTTGCCCAACGCCAAACCCCTTACTCCATGGTGCGCGCCAATCGCGGAGCAAACGGCATCGATGGCCAGCTCTCAACTTGGCTAGGAGCTTCAGGCGATGAACCAGATGCTTGGGCCGTTTTTGGTGATCTCACTACGCTCTACGATCTTTCTGCTCCTGCTTTCTTGAGCCAAATTGAAACCGAAGGCCGAGTCCTCGCCGTGATCAATAATTCCGGCGGCGTCATCTTCGATCACATTCCTCGTCTCAATGGCATGTCAGAGGCACAGCGCGAAGCAATCGTGCAACCGCACGTTGCCGACTTTTCAAAATGGGCCGAGATGTGGCAGTTCAATCACCTCAAAATCACCTGCGTCGAAGACCTCGACCTCTTAGAAACCGCCGAATATCCGCTGCTTTTGGAAATCGTTCCTTCTGAGAAACAAACGAAGGAATTTTGGGCCGCATTAAGACATTAAGCATCGGCCGCTCCGCTTTTTCTAAAAGCTCTACACGACGATGCGCTCAGTCCTCCTTCTCTTTCTCACCTGTCTTCTGCTTTCTGCAGAGAAATCCGTTCAAGTCTTCGTCTGTCTCTGCGATAACGAGCATCAAGGAATCGCACCTGTCGGAGCAAGAATCGGAAACGGAATGGACCCAGCGAACAATCTCTACTGGGGATGCTCCGATGGAATGCAGAGCTACTTTAAGCACAGTAAAAAGTGGAAGCTCCTGAAAACAGAAGAACCAAAAGACTCCCCGATTCTCGTAAAACTCACCTTTCAACACACCATCCACAAATCCAAGCTGACTGCTCTCGCCTACCGAGGTGACCGTATGGAGAAATGCCTCGAAGATTACTTCAAAGCCTGCCGCGATGGTGACAAAGATGATCTCATCGCCTTCATCGGGCACAATGGACTGATGGACACTTCTCCTCAGATTCCTGAAGCCGCGAAAGAAAACGATGACGCCTCACAAACCATCGTTCTCGGCTGTGTCACGGGATCTCATTTCAAAGCACCGCTCACCAAGATGAACAGTCAGCCACTGCTCACGACTAAGAGCCTGATGTATCCAGGTTCTTTCATCCTCCATGACGCCCTCGAGATCTGGCTCAAAAAAGGCGGACGCAAGGAGATCTACGAAGCTGCCAGTAAGGCATACGCCAAGAATCAAAAAATCTCGCTCAAAGCCGCTCGCACCATTTTCACGAAGCCGTAAGAATGTCAGTCATCTTTGTAATCGCATCGTTTGAGAACTTCGAGCTCATGATCGGATCAGAAGGTTATCAGAGACGAGAAATCTCAATTGGTCCCGAGAGCGAAAAAGCGATTAGAGTCGCACTTGAATGTCGATAGAACTTAGCAGCTCAAGCGGGACGCCATGTGCTACATGCACAAAAAAACCGACCGGGTAGCCCCGATCGGTTTTTGAAATGCTTGGAGAAGCTCAGCTTAATCTTCGCTTGGGCTCCACTCTTCCGACTGGTCGGTGTTGGAAGCAAGGTTGAATGCTTGCTCCAGACCAACGAGGTCGCTGGAAGGACGGAGGGTCTCGAAGCTTGCAGACTCTTTCTTGAGGTCTTCCTCTGAGTAAGCAACGGCTTTGATGGAGAGACCGATACGGCGCTCGATCTTGTCGACCTTGATGACACGGGCCTCGACTTCATCGGCAACCTTAATGACATCCTTAACCTTCTCCACGTGATCTTCGCTAAGCTGCGAGATGTGGATGAGGCCGTCGATGTCACCATCGAGGCTGACAAATGCACCGAAGGACGCAATCTTGGCAACAGTTCCTTTGACGAGATCGCCAACCTTGAACTTGTTGTCGATATCAGACCATGGATCGTTATCAAGCTGCTTGATGCCGAGGGAAACACGCTGGTTTTCCTTGTCGATCGAGAGAACGACGGCTTCGACTTCTTCGGCCTTTTTAAGAATTTCGGATGGGTGGTTAATCTTACGAGTCCAAGAAAGATCGGAAACGTGGATCATGCCGTCGATCCCCTCTTCCAGTCCCACAAACGCACCGTAGGCAGTGAGGTTGCGCACCTCGCCCTTGATCTGCTTGCCGATTGGGTAGCGAGCCTCGATGACCTCCCATGGATTTTCTTCGAGCTGGCGCACACCGAGGGAAATCTTCTGCTCTTCGGTAGAAATACCGAGGACCACAGCTTTGATCTCTTGGTCGAGCTCGAGCACGTCGGATGGGCGCGTGATACGCTTGACCCAAGAGAGCTCGGAAACGTGAACGAGTCCTTCGACGCCCTTCTCGATCTCGATGAAGGCTCCGTAAGGAAGTAGCTTGGTGACTTTTCCGGAAACTTCGGCCCCGATGGGGAAACGAGCTTCGATGTCTTCCCAAGGGTTGTCGGTCATCTGCTTGAAGCCAAGGGAGACACGCTCCTTATCACGATCAACATCGAGAATCTGGACTTCCACAAGCTGGCCGATACGGACCATTTCGGATGGGTGGGAAATACGTCCCCAAGACATATCGGTGATATGAAGGAGTCCGTCCATGCCCTGAAGGTCAACGAAGGCACCGAAGTCGGTGATGTTCTTAATCTGCCCCTCGACCTTGTCACCAACGGTGACGGTCTGGAGGAATTTCTGACGGAGTTCAGCGCGCTCTGCCTCGATGACCTCACGACGTGAGAGGACGAGGTTCTTGCGGTCGTCGTTTACCTTGACGATCTTGAACTCATAAATGTTACCCACGTATTCGCTGAGATCGCGAGGAGGGATGATGTCCACTTGGGAGCCTGGTAGGAAAGCTTCGACACCAACGTTGACCATCAGGCCACCTTTGACGGCTGCTTTGACTTTTCCTTTGACGAGACCACCGGCTTCGTAAACGGCCATGATCTTCTCCCAGTTCTGCTTGTGGGCTGCTTTTTCTTTGGAAAGAACGATGAGACCTTCATCGTCTTCGAGACGCTCAAGGAGGACTTCGACTTCATCGCCGATCTCTACGTCTTCATCTTCAAATTCGGAGACTGGAATTGCTCCTTCGGATTTGTATCCGATATCCACCACGATCACTTGGGGGCGGATGTCGAGGATCGTGCCATTGACAATAGATCCTTCATTAAACTCGCGGAAATGCTCATCAATGAGAGCTGAAAGCTCTGCATTCTGAGATCCCGCCGCTGCGGTATCACTCATAACTGTAGGTTAGAATTGGGTTAGTTGGTTAATCGTCCAGACGACAGTTGCCCCACTGGAAAGAAACGAACATCGGGGCGCTGACACGCTCGCTTCCGGCTTTTCCGACTTAATAAAAAGAAGGAAAAAAAACCGCGAATGGCACACTCGTAGGGAGTCGAACCCCAAACCTCCTGATTCGTAGTCAGGCGCTCTATCCAATTGAGCTACGAGTGCTTTATTCGCGGGTCGCGACTCTAGTCAGCGGCCCTGCCCTGTCAAGGACTGGAGCGATCTTTTTTGTGATTTTTTTCAAGACTCCCCGCCCTGGGTTTTCTTCCTCTCACGGAGCACAAGAATCTTGAGCCAGAGCTTATTGGAAAGTGAGCTAGTCAGCGTCTCGATCTCATTGACGGCATCGAGCACGACCCGATCCCTGAGATGATACGCATAAAAGGCGGCGAGTTTTCCGATGACCGAAAGAAAATCGCCGGAGAAATCGAGGTAAAAAGAGAGCGCTTCATCAGTCCGAACCGTGCGCTGGTCATTCTCCGGGGCCGGCACGCGATCGAGGTTCGGATCCTTGTTGATCTGATGAAGGTCGATGAGATGGGCAAGAGAGCGGAACTCGGCCAGTGCATCGAGTGCCTGGTTTCGTTTGGTCCGTGCTTCCATTCCCACGAGAAAGATGATGCCCCTGGCCAAAACGATGATCATGTGAAGCCCGGCATTGGTTGCTTCGAGGAACTCCCCTAGGTTCTCAAAGCGATGACTGAGATTGAGGACGAAACCAAAAAGCAGAGGTCCAAAATTACCGAGGCCAGAACTACTCCGAGACCAATGAGAAAACTCTAAACGGCGAATCCTTCCTTCTACTGCTTCGGCGGCAAAAGATCGCCCACAAAAGCCCGGGACGGCTACACAAGAAATCAGCTCCCCAATTTTTAGATCCGTAGCACAGGCATCCTGCCTGTGTCCCCGCGTTTGACCACAGGCGGGACTCCTATACTATTTTCACCCCTTCCGCCTCCACTTGGTCACCAACGAAACCGTCCATTGAAATTTGCGGGAGGTTTCACGAATGAGGAACGGCTCATCCCCGACTTTTTCGAGCTCAAAGTCGCCCTGAAGCTCATTTTTCAGCCAATCGAGAGTTCGCCCTTGAGGCCAGTTTTCCTTATTCGTGAATTCCTCTAACCAAGTACACGGAGTGGCGAGGACGAGTTCGCCGCCGGAATTGACGAGGTTGGGAAGACGGTTGAGGAATCTCCGTGGCTCCGGCAATCGGCAAACGAGATTCGCAGCGTGGACACGATCAAAAGAACCGAGGTCTTCACGGAGATTCATTGCGTCCCCTGTTTCGAAGCTGACCTTTTCTGGCGAAATTCCCTCCGGAAGCTGAATTGTGAGGTCACTCGATACTGCAGCTTCTTCGAGACGCTCGATACTGATCGATTCTCCATCAGCGAGACGCTGCGCGGAATGAATAAAAGCCTCAGAGAAATCGATTCCAATGACCTCCTCACTTTGCTGCGACATTTCAAAAGCAGAACGCCCCACCGCGCAGCCGACATCAAGGGACCGTTCGACCTGAATTTGATCGAAATAAGCAACTGTCCGAGAAGTGAAATCGAGCGCAGTCAATGGCCCCTCCGGCCACCCAAGAATCTCCTCAGGGGCCCCATAGTGAAAAAGGAGGTATTCCGCTAAGATTTTTTCAGACTCATAAACTGCACTCATGTCGTGTTAGAAGAATACATAGCGCAGATTTGTCTAGGAGTTCCTTAGTTTTTGTGTGGAATTTATTTTTTACACGCTGCACGAAATGGCCAATTTAAAGGTGAACGATATAAAAAAGAATCACTGCCTCTGAGCGGCCTGAATAATTAACAGAAGAACCCGCCGAGGACCCAGGTGGATTGTTCGTCACGGCTCACCAGCTCGCACACTCTTCTTAAAAATTGCATGAGTTGAGGGTTTCCACTCACCCGATCCTGCGCTAAGTCCTCCGGCGTTATGCTGAAAGCCGGAATTGTAGGAATGCCCAATGTTGGAAAGTCGACCCTTTTCAATGCCCTCACTCGTAGCCGAAATGCTGAGGCGGCAAATTATCCCTTCTGCACCATCGACCCAAACGTGGGTGTGGTCACGGTTCCCGATGAGCGACTCGATGTCCTCTCAAAGATGTCGAACTCCACCAAGGTGATTCCAACGGCCATCGAGTTTGTCGATATCGCCGGCCTAGTCGAAGGGGCATCCGAGGGTGCAGGACTCGGGAACAAATTCCTCGCTAATATCCGTGAGGTCGATGCCATCGTTCAGGTCATCCGTTGCTTTGAAAACGATGACATCATTCACGAGCTCGGCAGCGTCGATCCCACTCGCGATATTGAGATCATCAACTCTGAGCTCATCCTCGCCGATATCGCCGCACTCGATAAGCGGAAGATTTCCCGCGAGAAGAAAGCTCGCTCCAATGATAAGGAAGCGGCCGCAGAAGTCGCCCTCATCACCAAACTCATGCCCCATCTCGATGCTGGCAAACCCGCACTCACCGCGGACCTCAACGAAGACGAGCAAGAGCTCATGAAGGAGTTTTTTCTCCTCTCATCGAAAAAGACCATTTTCGCCTGCAACGTGAACGAGGACGAACTCGCCGGAGCTGTCGCCGATCCCGATGCGCATCCTCTTGTTTCAAAAGTAAAAGCCTACGCGGCTGAATCTCACGGCGCAGAGAGCATCGTAATTTCCGCACAGATCGAAGAAGAACTTGTCGAGCTTTCTGATGACGAGACGAAAGAATTTCTCAATGACATGGGCGTCGATGACTCCGGCGTATCCGCCCTCATTAAATCCGTCTACCACCTTCTCGGCCTTCGCACTTACATCACCACCGGTGAGCAAGAGACACGCGCGTGGACCATCACCGAAGGTGACAAGGCTCCCGCAGCGGCAGGGGTCATTCACGGAGACTTCGAGCGCGGCTTCATTGCGGCGGAAGTCATCCACTATGATGACTTTGTCGAACTCGGCGGAAAATCTGCAGGACGCGATGCCGGTAAACTCCGCATCGAAGGAAAAGAATACACCGTCAAAGATGGTGACGTCATCGAGTTCCGCTTTAACGTTTAGAAATCCATCTCAGAAAAAGTGTAAGCTTCCCCATTCTCAGGACAGTTGGAAACTGTCCGCTTGACGAGGAAGTGGCCTGACCCGTAGTTGGGACACTTCTAAACTGTAGCCTCGGATGAGGCTGAGACTGCGGCTTAAGAACGCTTTAAAAACTTGATTACGAGCGTATTAAATCTAGGAGGCCATTTCGAATGGCTAACTCGATTTAAGCTGAATTCTCCAAAAATCTCCACTCGTTTTAACAAGATAAGATTACCAGAATGGCTTCTTCCTAATAAGGATCAATGATCATGTGATCATTGATATTTAGAAAATTAAATGAAGCATTCATCAGCGGAATTTTTTGTAACCTCCTCAATTTCCTCCTTTCAAATAAGAAGACGAGGCGTAGCTTGCAATGCCATGTCGATACCCTTTCGCCTTCTCTTTTTCTTGAGCCTCATCTCCTCTCTTTCAGGTCAATTTCTCGATACTCAACCTACTGCGAAAACCTATTCGACTTACGATTCGGTTGTTCGAATCGAAGTCGCAACGCAGTCACCTGACTACCGAACTCCTTGGAACACAGGTCGCTTCTCAAGTGGAATTGGCACCGGCTTCCTGATCGGGGAAAATCGTTTTCTCACAAATGCCCACGTCGTTTCAGACGCACGCCGCGTTCTAATCACGCAGCGCGGTTCCTCTCAAAAACATGCCGCACGCGTGCTGCACATCGCCCATGACTGCGATCTCGCCTTACTGGAGGTTGAAGACTTTACCCCATTCGCGGAACTTCCCTTCTTACAGTTCGGCGGCATGCCAAAGCTGGCGTCAGAGGTCAGCGCGATCGGCTACCCGGTCGGAGGTGATCGCCTCTCCGTCACTCGTGGGGTCGTTTCTCGGATCGACTTCCGCCCCTACTCGCATTCACGTGCCGATTCTCACCTCGTCATTCAAATCGATGCCGCGATTAATCCAGGAAACTCCGGTGGTCCCGTCGTTCAAAATGACCGTGTGATTGGAGTCGCTTTTCAAGGTCTGACTCAAGCAGACAATACGGGATATATTATCCCCATGCCCGTCGTCAGCCGTTTCCTACAAGACATCGAAGATGGAAAATACGATCACTACATGGACCTTGGCCTCGCGACCTTTCCTCTCTTTAACCCAGCGATGCGAAAAGCCTTCAACCTCGCAAAAGGTGAACGGGGCGTTCTTGTGTCAAACGTCGTTCCTGGCACCCAAGCAGATGGCATTATTCAGCGCGGGGATATCCTCGTCGCGATTGATGAATACGATGTCGATAGCGCCGGAAATATTAAAGTAGCAGGTGAATTCCTCGATATGAATGAAGTCGTAGAGAGAAAATTTGCAGGTGATACCGTCAAACTCACCTACCTACGTGATGGGAAAGAGCTCACTTCAGAGGTCATCTTAAAAGCCTTCGAGGCCTCACGTATCTACGCAATGAAATATGAAAAACTCCCACGCTACAGTGTGTATGCTGGGCTTGTTTTCCAGCCTCTCGATTTCAATCTCTTCGCGTCCTACAAATTCAACGATCCCGGTATCCGCCGTCTTTATGACGAGTATGTCGGTGAAGGTGGTTTCCAAGATCGCAAAGACATTGTCATCCTCACTCGCGTCGAGAGTGATCAGCTCACCACCTTCATGACTGGCTTTTCCGGAATGGTCGTCGATAAAGTGAATGGCACAAGAATCACCGAACTCTCACAACTCCACGAAATCCTCCGCGCTGAAAGCGCACCCGAGTTTCACGCCATCACCTTCATCGGGGCGAAGCGCCCACTCGTTCTGCCAAGCGCTCAGGCTAAAGAATGCCACCCTCGTATCATGCGGCAAGTTGGGATCAGCCGCGAAGCTCAGCTCGACTAATTTCTCACCTTTTCAATTTTCATGATTCTTTTACGACTCTCTCTTTTACTGGCTCTTGTCAGCCCCTCTCTCGCCGATCCCGGTCACTCCGTGGTTCGCGTAAATACCACGATCCAAAACTACAGCCCCAGCCAGCCTTGGGAAAAAACCCAACCACGAAAACGCCGTGGGCTCGGTGCCGTTCTCAGTCATGGAACCGTCCTGACTACCGCCAAAATGGCAGCCGATGCCATCTATCTCGAATTTCAATCTGCAGATTCATCTCGGAATATTCCGGCAAAAGTCATTGCCATTGACTATGAGGCTAACCTCGCACTCCTAGGCCCCGCCAATGATGCCGGATTTCTCACCGAGCTCAATCCGACCACACTCTCGCAGCCAGTCAAGCAAGAGGCTAAACTCAACATCGTCCAACTAGAAGATAAAGGAACCACTCAGGTGACCTCTGGAACTATTCGTGATCTCGAACTGCTCAGCACCTTTATCAGCGGACGCTATTTTCTCTCATATGAAGTAAAGGCATCCATTCAAACCGAGAGTAATTCCTATACCCTACCCGTTTTTAACGGTGATCAACTCGCAGGTCTCCTGACCAGCTATGACGCTAAGGAACAGAGCTGCGACGTCATCTCCATTGATATTATTCGCTCTTTTCTGGAAGACGCAAAAGACGGAAACTATCAAGGATTTCCCAGCTTAGGTGTAGGTTACTCTTCCACCGAGGATCCTAATTTCCGCGCTTGGTTGAAGTTGCCTGAAGACCAAGGTGGCCTCTATATCAGCCGCGTGATTTCAGGTGGGAGCGCCGCTGCCTCAGGCATCAAAAAAGACGACGTACTACTCTCCATTGCAGGCTTTCCGATTGATCGGAGAGGCTACTACGATCACCCTGAATATGGTCCACTATTCTGGACACACCTCGTGCGTGGAGCGCATAAAATAGGCGAGAAAATCCCCACCAAGGTTCTTCGAAGAGGGCAAGAAATATCGCTTACTCTAAAGCTCAAGCGCTCCGCAGATCGTCTCGTGCCAACGCACCTTTACGATAAAGCTCCTCCCTACCTCATTAAGGGGGGACTCATTTTTCAGGAGCTTTCCCAACCTTACCTTCAGGCATTTGGAAAAGAATGGTCCAGCCGAGCTCCTCTCAATCTTCTTGACGTTTATAACAATCCTGAGGCTCATGCCGAAGAAGGACGCCGTAGAGTGGTTATGATCACTCGCGTCATCCCAACCGATGCCACGATTGGTTACGAGCGTATTGCGAGTCAGATTGTGAAGTCTGTTAATGGACAGCCCGTTGCTGGACTAGCGGAATTAGCAAAAGCCCTCGACCAAACTCCGACCAATGGTCTCCACGAGATTGATACCGATGATAGCCCCTATCGCATCTATCTCGATGAGAATCTCGCGGATCAGGTTGATCAGCAATTTAAAGCGAGCGGGCTCCCTTCGCTCTCACGAATTGATCGAGCTGAATAAAATGAAAGTGACTTAAGCTTTGTCCCCGCGGCGGCCCATCACACATTGTATCCGTTGGCCCTCGACGAGGCCCTTGGATTGAATCTGAGTTTGCTCGTTCAGGACTTTGGCTGATTTTTTCTAACACACCTTCAGACTCGCTCTTGGAGCAGCATCCTCCAGCCCCCTGAGTGAGAACGCAAACCATCATGGTGGCCTCAGCCCCGGCTACCTGCTTTCACCGTCACACCTCTCCAAACCCTTCGAATCATCCTCCTTAAAGGGTGCCGGAATCGAATTCAAATATCTGACCTCAGGCAGGCCAACACATGAAATAAGCAGGGACATGAAAGACTAAATTTCATCCACAATATGAATCACACTTTCATCTGCCGATTCATCTAATTCCCTACAGAAATTTTAATTATTAGGAAAAATTTACCACTCTCGAGCCCCACAAAAATTTGGATGAGATTTCCTTCATTTCTCAGCTTGTCAACCGAGAGTTGCATACTACCTTGCGACCATCTCACCGAAGGAGTTCATGAATTGTTCCCTCTGCACCTTTACCCGCTCTTCCATTGGGCGCAAAATAATCGTCGCCCTCACGGGGCTAGCTCTTGTCCTATTTTTAGCAGGTCACCTGACGGGCAACCTTTTAATTTTCGCCGGATCGGAGGCGTTTAATGACTACGCCCAGTTTCTGCACGGAGCGCTGCATGGTGCTGGTGTTTGGATTGCACGCATCGGTCTTCTTGTCGTTCTCGTCCTCCACGTCTGGTTCACCATTCTCCTTACTAGAGAAAATAAAAAGGCGAGCCCTAAATATCAACAGGAAGCGACCGTCCAAGCTCCAAAGTCCTCCCGCATTATGATCTGGAGTGGACTCACTATCCTGGCTTTCATCGTTTTCCACCTTCTTCACTTTACAGTAAAAGCTGGCTCAGACTTCGGTTCCTATGTCGATCAAGCCTACCTCGCAGAAACTGGAGACACTCGCCACGATGCCCACCGCATGGTAATTGCTGGATTCCAGAACGGCCTAGTTGCTATTTTCTACATCATCGCGATGACCTGCCTCTGCTCACACCTGAGCCATGGAGTTTCTTCGATCTTCCAAACTCTTGGCCTCCGTTCACAGAAGACTGCCGGCCCGATTAAATTCCTCTCGAACGCCTACGCGATCGTGATCTACTTCGGCTTCATTTCCATCCCTCTCGCGATCTGGCTCCTCGGATTCGGCAACTAACCTTTTCCCTTCTAAATAAAAGACATGTCACTCGACTCTAAAGTCCCCACCGGCTCTCTTTCGGACAAATGGACGTCCCACAAGATGGACTCCAAGCTGATTAATCCAGCCAATAAGCGGAAATTCAAAATCATCGTCGTTGGCTCCGGCCTCGCTGGAGGTTCCGCGGCCGCCACTCTTTCCGAGCTCGGCTATCAAGTAGACTGCTTCTGCTATCAAGACTCCGCCCGCCGAGCACACTCGATCGCCGCGCAGGGTGGCATCAATGCCGCAAAGAACTACCAGAACGATGGTGATTCTGTCTTCCGCCTCTTCTACGATACTATTAAAGGTGGCGACTTCCGCTCTCGTGAAGCCAACGTCCACCGTCTCGCTGAAGTCTCCACCGAGATCATTGACCAATGCGTCGCGCAAGGTGTCCCCTTCGCTCGCGAATACGGCGGGCTTCTGGACAACCGCTCCTTCGGTGGTGCCCAAGTAAAACGCACATTCTACGCCCGAGGTCAAACAGGACAGCAGCTCCTTATTGGTTGCTACCAAGCCCTCTCAAAAGAAGTCGCAAAAGGGGGAGTCAAAATGCACTCCCGCACCGAAATGCTCGACCTCGTCGTCGTTGATGGTCACGCCAAAGGAATCGTCACGCGAAACCTCGTCACTGGTGAAATTGAGTCCCACGCGGCCGATGCCGTTATCCTCGCCACCGGGGGATACGGAAATGTCTTCTACCTTTCCACCAACGCTATGGGCTGCAATGTCATGGCCGCCTTTCGTGCTCACAAACGCGGAGCTTACATGGCAAACCCTTGCTACACCCAGATCCACCCGACCTGCATTCCAGTCAGCGGCGATTATCAATCAAAACTAACCCTCATGTCGGAATCCCTCCGAAATGACGGCCGCATCTGGGTTCCTAAATCAGCTGACGATGCCAAAGCAATCCGCGAAGGTCTCAAATCAGCCGCCGACATCGCCGAGGACGACCGCGATTATTACCTCGAACGGAAATATCCCTCTTTTGGAAACCTCTGCCCGCGCGATATCGCCTCACGTGCTGCTAAGGAATGCTGTGACGAGGGGCGCGGCGTTTCCACCACCGGCCTCGGAGTCTTCCTCGACTTCGCAGATGCGATCAAGCGTGATGGTGAAGACGCGATCCGCGCCCGTTACGGAAACCTCTTCCAAATGTATGAGAAGATTTCCGGAGATAATCCCTACCAGCAGCCGATGCAGATTTATCCTGCCGTCCACTACACCATGGGGGGCCTCTGGGTGGACTACAACTTGATGTCCAATCTCCCCGGACTCCACGTCCTCGGTGAAGCGAACTTCTCAGATCACGGCGCCAACCGACTCGGCGCCTCCGCGCTCATGCAGGGCCTCGCTGATGGCTACTTCGTTATTCCTTCTACCATCGCAGTCTACCTTTCAACTCAAACGCCCGGAGCTGTCACCACCGACCACCCCGAGTTTAAGAAAGTTGAAAACACGGTGCGCGACCGCCTCAAATCCCTCATCGAAATCAAAGGAACCCGCTCCGTCGATTCTTTCCACCGTGAACTCGGTCTTCTCATCTGGGACAAGTGCGGCATGGCACGCGATAAAGCCGGCCTCGAAGAAGCACTTCAGAAAATTCCTGCCATCCGCGACGAGTTCTGGACCAACGTTCGGGTCACCGGCTCCGCTAATGGCCTCAACCAAGAGCTCGAAAAAGCAGGCCGCGTCGCCGACTTCATCGACTTCGCCGAGGTCCTTTGCCACGACGCCCTCAACCGTGAGGAATCCTGCGGCGGACACTTCCGCACCGAACACCAATTTACCGAAGCCGACCCCGAAGTCCAAAAAGGCACCACTCAATCTGGGGAAGCCAAACGTCACGACGACCAATACCAATACGTCGCCGCTTGGGAACACACCGCTCCCGGCGAAAAACCAATCCTCCACAAAGAAGAACTCATCTTCGAAGAAGTCCAACCTTCCATTCGTTCTTACGCTTAAAAGCCATGGCTCTCCTCAACCTCACTCTCAAAGTCTGGCGTCAAGATAATGCCAGCTCCGAAGGCCGTATCGAAACTTATGAAGCCAAGGAAATCCCGACCTCGGCTTCCTTCCTCGAAATGATCGATATCGTGAACGAACGTCAAATCAAAGACGGCCATGAGCCCATCCACTTCGATCACGATTGCCGTGAAGGCATCTGCGGGATGTGTTCCATGACAATCAACGGAGTCCCTCATTCCAAAGAGCGGGGCATCACCACCTGTCAACTTCACATGCGGAAGTTTTCTGATGGTGAGACCATCTGGATTGAGCCCTTCCGCGCCGAAGCCTTTCCAGTTGTCAAAGATCTCGTTGTCGATCGCTCCTCCTTTGATCGCGTCATCCAAGCGGGTGGTTACATCAGCGTCCGCACTGGATCAGCACCTGATGCTCATGCTCTTGCGGTCCCTAAAGCCGATGCTGATGCCGCGTTTGATGCTGCGGCCTGTATCGGCTGTGGAGCTTGTGTTGCGGCTTGTAAGAACTCTTCTGCGATGCTCTTCGTCTCCGCGAAAGCCTCCCACCTCAACCACCTTCCCCAAGGCCAAGTCGAGAAAGATAAGCGCACCATTGCGATGGTCGACCAAATGGATGCCGAAGGATTCGGAAACTGCACCAACCACTACGAGTGCGAAGCCGTCTGCCCGAAAGAAATCTCTGCGGACCATATCGCCAAGCTCAACCGCGATTATCTCGCCGCCAGCGCCCGGGAAGCGACCTCCTAGAGAGCATCCCCTCCTTTTCAAAAAGCACTTTCCAATCCGGAAGGTGTTTTTTTACGCCTCCCTCGCCGAAGTCCGCCTTAATCTCTTCACTCAAGAAGACGTCATCGATCGGACTCGTTGAGGAATCGTTTCCTCCGATTTAAAAAAAGAACCCTCAAACCGAAAACGGCTTGAGGGTGATTTGCTCAATCGAGAGAATTCTCTAAGATTAATCCGGAATCTCGTTGAGGGTGTAGTAAACGTCGGGATGCCAGAGGGTGGTTCCAGAGGCTGCTTTAACCGCTTCGAGATTGAAGTGGTGCACGTGACCTCGGACCATGCCATCGACGTAGATACGGACGGACTTTCCATCTTCGGAAACGACGGCGCGATTCACGACGGGAGTGGACTTGTCAACCTCAGGAGAACCGTAGCCTTTCTGGTAGATGTAGTCCCAAGCGGCAGCTTTGTAGGAATTTGGGTTTGAAGCGGAAGACTGATCGACAGGCTCAGTAAAGGTGATGACGAAGCCATCTTTACGCACCGTCATTTCGTGCATCTCGAATGGAGTCTTCCCAGTCCAGCGAACACGCTCGAAGGTGAAGTTCTTTCCTCCACGCGCCGCCCAACCACGGTTGGTACCACCGACAAAGAGAGTCGCATCTTCGCCCATGCGGGCGGGGACAATTCCACAACGGAAGTCCTCGAGGAATTTCCAAGCAGCACCTTGGTAGAGGCCTTTGACCATCTCGAGATGGACACGCTGGACTTGAGAGTGAGTCTGCTCACCAACGAGGACTTGGTTTTTGAAGGGTCCAAATTCTCCGTCGGTTGAATCATAGATCACCGCAGTAGGAGATTGACCGACTTTTCCGTGAGGAAGAATGGCAGCCGGAGGGATGATGCGTGGGTCTTTATCGCGCTCGGTCACCATCCGAGAACCGGTTTTAGGATTCGGCGGTTCTTCGAGACCAAGTAGTTCGGTGTATTTGTTGCCGGTGGGGTTTCCCATAAAGCCACCTGGCTTGAGCCATTTGAGAGAAGATGAGCCGTTCCAGAGGCCTTGGTTATCGGTATAGAAAGCATCACCAAGAGAGTTGAACCCGATTCCACCTGGGGAACGGATTCCCGGGCAGGTGGGGATTGCTTCTTTTCCTCCGTTGATGGAGTAGCGGAAACACCACCCGCGCCAGGGGGATTTATCACTCGCTCCGCCGGATCCGGTGAGGCATTGGACGACCCAGACGTTTCCGTCTTTATCAGGATCAGAGCCGAAGTTGTATTCATGGTAGTTCCCATCGATGCCCCAGTATTGAGTGACGGTCTCAAAGAGGTCCGCACGGCCATCACCATCGGTGTCGGTCATCTTAGTGATCTCAGGACGGGAGGTGGCGTAGAGGGAGCCATCACGATAGAACATCCCAAGCGGCTCATGAAGGCCACGAGCGAAGAGAGTCCATTTCACTTGGGAAAGGTCTTCACCATAAGCCCCTTCGCATACCCAAACATCACCGCGTCGTGAGGAGACGGCGACTTTTTGATCAGGCATGATGGCGATGGAGCCGAGCTCGAGGATTTCACCTTCGGGCATCGGGATTTCTTCGCGATGATAAAATTCCGCTTGGCGGGGATCAGCTGATGCAGTGATCGCGCTGATAAGAAGGAGGGAGAAAAGAGGTTTCATTTCAAGATAGAGGTCGTGGATTAGTTCCAGGTGTAAGTGATTGTCAGAGTGTGAATGCCTGCGGTCGTCGGCACGGGAATAATGAGCTCCTTATCCCGAGTAAATGGCGGGAGTTCAGAGTTGGAGACATTCACGGAGAGGCCTTCGAAGTTGAAGCCGCGATCACCAGTGGCTGTTACGGCTGCTCCGCTGAGCGCGCGGAAGTAGAGTGCGGAATCACCCTTCGCCGTCTCAGGCACGTTAATCGTGATGATTCGAGTCATGCTCTTACCATCAACTCCGGGCTGGGGTTGATCTTGTATCTGAACGTTTCCAAAGAGGTAGGCAAAGGTGGGCTGCTGGGCTTTATTGAGTGAGTAGCCCTTAAAACGAGGCTTGAATCCTTCTTGGGCGTTATCAGGCCAGGCGTCAGTTTGGCTGCTGAGCTGAGCAAAGGCGAGACCGCGATTGACGGTTACGATGCCATCACCCGCTGGCTTTTGGAAACCTTGACCACGGTTGGTCCAGTGACGGCCTGCATCAATGAAGTCACCCGTCCAAATCATATCGAGACTCATCGAGTCTCCGCTGAATGCGAGATTCACGCCCTCGGAGTATCCGACTCCAATTCCACGAGCGTCAGTTCCTTCAATGAAATTTCGGTAAATGGTGGCCTCACCTTCAGGTGCTTTGAGCATGATGACGGGATTGCCCGCCTTTTGCTTCATCTTACCTTCAGAGAGAGAAACATTTTTCACCCCTGGACCGCGCCATGAGAGAGCGACACTTTCTTGACCGGTGTATTCGAAGTATTCGATTTTGATTTCAGCGCGCCCTTTCTTGAGCTCGACTGCTTTCTTAGTCGGGCTTCCTGCAGGCCCGATGCGATCGCGGGTGATAATTTCCTTCCCGTTAATGGAAACAGCACCTCCATCATCAGTGTCATAGGCGAAGGTGTATTTTCCGTCCTTCGGGACAGCGAGCCAACCAGTCCAAACGAGGCCAAATTTCTCCTTCCGGTCAGCGTGTTTTATAGAAATGAGACCACCTTTTTCTTCTTCGACGTTCTTCGCTTTGGAAGCGCGGAGATCAGAGAGTTTTTTGAAATCGCCATGATGGATGTAGGAGAGAAGATCGTTGATCCGGTGATTCTTCTTATGTGTCTCAAGCGGGAATTTTTTAAGAAGGGTGTCAGCGGTCCACATCTTGGGCATGACAGGGTTGTCCTTTTGCGCACGCTGCTCTTTTACCATCGCGAGGGTCACAGATTTCTCCTTGTTCCCGAGATTCTGGCGCACGTAGCTGACGACATCGGCAATCTGCTGATCAGTCATCGAGCCGCCGTGTGGAGGCATGAGGAGGTTGTAATCCTTGCCATTTACCGTGATGGGGCCTTGAAGGCCGCCGAGCACGACTTGGATGATTCGACGAGGATCACCTTTGACCCAATCACTTTGGTGAAGGGGGGGGAATTTGTTCGCGCCCTCACCAACACCTTTTCCATCAGGGCCATGGCAAGCCGCACAGAGTGTTTTGTAGATCTGCTCGCCAGGCTGGGCGGAGAGCAGAGAAGAACCGGCTAAAAGGATCGGTAGAATGAACTTCATAAAGAGGTATTTAGATACGCCATTTTTTAGCCTGTCTGACAGGATATTTTACTAAATCCAAGAGTTTGACATTCTTACTATGAGGAGCAGATTTTAAAGATGAGAAAGACGTTCATATTGTTGGTGGTCGTGATGACTCCAATTTTCGCCGATGACTGGCCCCGCTGGATGGGAGAAAAGGCCGACAGCACGTGGCATGAGGAAGGGATTCGAAAAAACCTGCCGAACGATGGGGCAAAAGTTCTCTGGAGAGTGCCTGTAGCATGGGGATACAGCGGGCCTTCAGTCGCGGACGGGCTCGTTTTTCTTCCGGAATACATCCGCACCGAAGGTGAGCTGATCAATAACCCAGGTAAAGCCGTGCGGTGGAAAGGCATGGAACGGGTGCGCGCAATTGATTTAAAAACAGGGAAAGACCAGTGGGTCTTCGAACGCAAAGTGGACTACCTATTATCCTATCCAGGTGGGCCGCGCTCGACTCCCACCGTTGCTGATGGCCGGGTGTATTTCCTGGGGGCGATGGGGCATTTCACCTGTCTCGATGCCAAAACGGGAAAGGTGATTTGGCAAAAGGACTTTCAAAAAGACTTCGGAGCACCTCTTCCGATCTGGGGTTTTTCCGCACACCCGCTGGTGAAGGATGGCACCGTTTACAGCCTCGTCGGAGGTGAAGGGAGTGTCGCGATGGCCTTCGAAGCCGCGACTGGAAAGGTAAAGTGGAAATCACTCACGGCAGAGAACCAAGGTTACTGCCCACCCTCGATCATCACTGCTGGTGGAGTCGAACAGCTCATCATCTGGCATCCTGAAGCGATGAACTCGCTCGATCCCGCCACCGGAAAACCGCACTGGTCTCTTCCGCTTAAGCCACGCTACGGGATGTCCGTGATGACGCCTCAAGTGGCAGGAAACCAGATATTCACCAGCGCCATCGGACGGGTTGGAGCTCTGATCGAGCTGGATGAAAACAAGCCCGCAGCCTCCATCGCCTGGCGTGGCAAGCCTAAGACCGCGCTCTACTGCTGCAACAGCACCCCCCTTATTGTAAACGGAGTCATTTACGGTTCAGACATCGATTCCAGCACCCTCATCGCCGCCCGCCTGAGCGATGGCGAGCGCCTCTGGCAAAGTGACGAACCAGTGATTCAAAAAGAGCTTCGCAAAGGAGGCCGTCACGGCACTGTTTACCTCACTCACCATCCGAAAAACGATCAATTTTGGATCACCAACGAAGGTGGTGATCTCATCTTAGCGAAACTCAGCAAGGAAGGATACACCGAGTTAGGGCGACAGCATATTCTCGAACCTACGAATGAAGCCTTTGGCCGCCCCGTTGTCTGGAGCGCGCCTGCTTTTTCCGAGAAGAGTATCCTCATGAGAAACGACAAAGAACTCGTCCGCGTAGATTTATCAGAATGAACATCATCACCCGCCGTGGATTCCTCGCTGGAGCTTCCGCATGGATCGCTCACCCTTCTGTTGGAAAAGAGAGCCGCTCGATCAAGACGATCTCCCTCTTCCACACCACCGATCTTCACGGGCATATTCTTCCGGCGAAGACTTATGAAGGCATCGGAAACGTCGGCGGCTTCGCACGTTGTGCTACGCAAATCCGCCGCTGGCGTAAAGACTGCCCTGACAGCCTTCTTTTCGATATTGGCGACGTCTATCAAGGCACCGTCGAAGGCTACCAGACCAAGGGTAAGGTGATGATCGATTCCTTTAATAAGCTCAACTATGACGGCTGGGTTCTAGGAAATCATGAATTCGATTGGGGTCTCGATGTCGTCTCCGGCACGATCGAACACTCCAACTCACCCGTCATTACCGGAAACGTCACCATCGGAGATCAAGCCTCCGGCAAGGTAAACGATGGCCCCTTTTCCAAACTCGCACCATGGCTCATCAAAGAAGTCGGCGGCTTTAAAGTCGGCATCGTCGGCCTCACCACTCCCGGTATTCCCTTCTGGTCGCGGCCTGAACTCCTTAAGGAATTTGGTGTTCTCGATCCTCTTGAAATCCTCCAGCAAAGCGTCCGAGAGCTTCAGGCTGAAAAAGTCAATGCCGTTGTCTGCCTTAGCCACATGGGCTGGAAGAGATCAGACGACTACGCCAATCCCGTGCAAAACCTCCTCAAAAAAGTGCGTGGGATTGATGTCTACATCGGAGGACATTCCCATCAGGATCGCCCCTCTTGGTATTGGTCGAATGTCCTCTGTACCCAAGCCAA
>JBDNAW010000115.1:0-17253 GCA_039768255.1 Akkermansiaceae bacterium
AGTGAGTCAGAAGCTTGATCGAATTTGCGAATAAAATAACCCGTCAGCGAACGCCGTAGAATACGATTGGATATCATTGGAAAACATCTTCACCTCACGCCCGATCACGCCCGAGAGGCTACACGACCCCGCAAACAAATCACACACTCCCCCGCCGTCATAAACCGCATGGATCTGCTCTACCACCAGATCCATGAGCTTCGTCTTCGTACCCATATACTTGATATAATGTTCGAATTTTGCATCTTCCATCGACTCGCTGAGATTATCGATCCTCTATAACCCAAAAATCTCAAATTTCTTGAAACCTGCGCGCTGGCATCTCGGACCAGAACATGTAGATTCTAAAAATGCCGCACCACTCTCGTCTTTTCCCCGCAATTCCCCTGCTCGCGACTTCCACCACGAGCCACGGGCAAGATGTGCTTCGTTATAAATATCAGTATTACGATGAACAGGACGGCCGCGTCGATGTCCAGAGCCACTACCTCGACTACAAGCACACTTACGTCGATTGGACCCTCGGCTTGCGCCTCGCCGTAGATACCCTAAGCGGAGAAACGCCCACTGGCTTCCGTACCTCGAATCAACCCGACGATTGGGACTTTCAAAACATCGAGGACGAGCGCTACGTCAGCGTCATCACGCTTGAAAAAGAAATCGACGATCACACCCTCACCTTTGAATATGCCCGCAGTGAAGAGAGCGATTACCTTTCGAACGCCGTCGCCCTAAAGTGGAAAAAGGAATTCAACGAGAAGAACACCTCCGTCACCGCGGGAATCGCCGCCGCCTTCGATGTCGTGCGTCCGGTGGGCTTTCTCGACACGGAGGAAAACAAAGACTCGCTCGATTTCAGCATCGGCTTTTCCCAGCTCCTCGACTCTCGCACCATCCTCGATGTCACCTTCGCCTACGGCCATTCTTCAGGCTACCTCGCCGATCCTTACCGCGGTATTTCTCAGTCCACCTTTCCCATTGGTCCCGTAGGGGAAAACCGTCCTTCTTCCCAAAACCGCTGGGTCGCTAAAGTCGCGGCACGTCACTACTTGCCAAATCAAAAGGCCGCTCTCTCCGGCTCCTACCGCTTCTTTGCCAACAGCGAGAGCCTCATCGGCCATACCTTTGAGTTGAAGTGGATTCAACAAGTGACCGAGCAATTCAGCGTCACGCCCTACTTCCGATACTACCAGCAAACGGCCAATGAATACTACACGCCGGACCTCGATAACGCCCCCTTCCTCGGCGCCGCTGCTGTGCAAGGCGAAGCTCCCTTTTTCTCCTCGGACTACCGGCTCTCCGCCTTCGATGCCGCCACTATCGGAGTCCGTTTCGAATACCAATTCTCAGATCAATTCAGCGCCGACCTCCAGCTCGAACGATATACAATGAACGGACGCACCTCGCTCACTCCAGACATCTTCTTCCCCTCTGCAAACGTCATCTCACTTGGTGCAACTTACACGTTCTAAATGGCAACATCGATTCAGAGCGGCTTATTTAAGCTTCAGTTTAAAGCACTCGGCACGCACTGCGTGATCCAGTTCCGCACGGATGAGATCGCGGCTGCGAAGGAGTTTAAAACGGTCGCGCTCGCCTGGATCAAGGACTTTGAAAACACCTGGTCGCGCTTCAAACCCGCTTCCCTTCTCTGTAAGATTAACGCCTCCGCAGGGCGCGAGCGCATTCCGCTCACCCAAGATCAAGATCACGTCATGCAGCTCTGCGGGCACACCTACCGACAGTCACAAGGCCTCATCGATCCCACCTCTTTTCCCCTCACCCAACTCTGGGATGACGCGGCAAAAAACAATCAACTTCCCTCGGAAGATGAAATCACCGAGGTCAAGAAGCGCGTTAACTGGAACGCCGTCGAGCACTCGCCCGGCTCCATCTTTCTCCCTGAAAAAGGCCTCGCCCTAGAAATCGGCGGCTTTGGAAAAGAGTATGCCGTCGATCGCCTCATTGATCTCGCGAAATACTCTGGAATTAAAAATATTCTCGTTGATCTGGGCCGCGATGTTGCCGTAGCCGGAACCCCTCCGCACGGCCCTTACTGGGTCGTCGGAGCCGAGAACGCAACCGAAGAAGACGCCGCTCTTTACCGCCTCGCCATCACTGATCGCGCCGTTGCTACCTCTGGTAACGGCCGCCGTTTCCGGACCATCGATGGAAAAAAATTCGGTCACATCATCGACTCCCGCAGCGGCCGTCCCGCCGAGACCGATGTCCTCACTGCGACCTGTCTTGCGCCCGATTGCCTCACCGCCGGACTCCTCTCCACCACCGCCTGCGTTCTCGGAACCGAAACCGGTTTGAAAGAAATCAATCGCCACCTCAACACGAGCGGGATCATCCAGACCACGAAAGGCACCCGATTCTCCAGCACCATTCACCAACACATTCTTTCCTCATGAAAATTCTCCTCGCTCTCACCCCTCTCCTCCTCTTCTGCTCTTGCGCCAATGTGCCGAAGGATCAACGCGGCTGGCTCGCCACCAAAGTGATGTCCCCAGAACGCGACCCCCTCGGAGATGCGATGTCTGATCACATGTATTACTCGCGCGAAGCTTCCCACGGAGGAAACGGCATCGGAGGCGGTGGCTGCGGATGTAACTAAACTCTACTTTCAAACGTCTTACCTCTCATGAAAGCTTCAATCATTCTTCAGAAAACGACTCAGTCACTCAGCACCACGCTGACCCTCGTGAGTCAGCGGCTCCCCTTCATTCAGCACTTTGCTCCGCTGATCTCCTCCCCTGCCAGCCTGCGCATCGCGACTCCCCTTCTGACCACCTTCGCAGGAACCCACACCCTGACCGGACAGACTACCCAGATCTTGGCAGTCGAGGGTTCCGAGAACCCGCTCAATCTCGAAGTTGGTCAGGAATTCACCTGGCAATTCGATAGCGCTCGATATTCGGCTGGCTCCTCCGAAGTCACCGGCCTCCCTCCTGGCGCTACTTACACCTTCGGTTATGAAACAGAATTCAACGGCCAAGTCTTCCGCCTCACTCGCGGCGGCACCATCGATGGATCCATCACTGCTCCGGGAATTTACCAAGTCACCATCGTAGGCTACCGCTTTTCCGGGCTCAGAGGAAATCAAACCCCGCCATACACTCTCACCATTAATGTCACCGAGCCCTTCGTCGAACCTCCTACTACGGCAGAACTTTTCGAAGAGTGGCGGGATCAAAACTGGATCGGACTCGAGACCACAGATGACGCCATTTCAGGCCCAAATGCCGATCCAGATGGCGATGACATTCCAAACCTTCTCGAATTCACTCTTGATCTCGATCCCAACGAGGCACTCCGCTTCGAACAAACCGCAGGTCACTTCTTTGGAACCTTCCCAGAAGATGACACCAAGCTTATTTGGGAAATTCCATATACCGGCACCGGAAATCTCACCATTGAAGAAACGACCGATCCTTCCAACGAAGAAAGCTGGACCTCCGTCGCGGAAGCAAACATCGAGCTCACTCCAAACTTCCTCCGCATGGAATCTCCGTTCTCCGAAGGGCCCAAGAAATACTTCCGCCTCCGTGCGACTTTTTAAGATTCCAAAAACGAACACACATAATGGCAAGACTCACCCGCCACCGTAATCGTGAATCCTGAATTCGCCGGAACATTAAACGAGCCCTCTGCAGAAACGGCATGACTCTCTTCCGTGCCATCGAGCACGTAAGAACATTCGCCGCCCACAATCTCCATCAGCTCCGCAGCCTCGGTTCCAAAATGATATGAACCCGGAAGAATCACACCCAAGGTCTTACGCTCGCCAGATTCCGTGAGGATGGTGTGCGAGATGACTTTCCCTTCGAAATAAACATTTCCTACCGCAAGCGCGGTGACATTTTCAAACTGCATCGCGAAGAAGTGAATCCAACATCCGTTTTACGCAAGCAGATTTAGCATAACCCAAGTTCGGAGGCTCGTAATTTCTGAATTTTACTCAGACAAATAGCCACCAGCACCGCAAAGACCGCAGCGCAAATATCCAAAGGCAGAGATACCAAGTAAAGCCGCTCCGCCATTGCCCAATCGCGGAAAGTTTCCGCCTGTAAGGAAAGCACCAAATATACGAGTGCCACGAACTGGGAAAGCAGCCAAAAGGTCCACCATAATCCGAGCAGGCGGCCCATCCGGAGCCCAAGCGATTTCTGCGAAGCATCCCGAATCCAAGCCATCGCTTGAAACGGTTTCCAATACCACATTACCGGAATGAAATGCCATCCCACCACCCACCCTGGCGTGAAGGATTCGCGCCCCCGATAAAGCGCGCTTGCTCCATCCCTACTATTAATCAGCCAAGCATTTTTACAGCTGAGATTTGTCCACACGCACCAGACCAGAACTAAGACAAAGAAGAATGCCAGAAAGATCAATCCCAGTAATTGTTCGGTCCGCGCAATGAGAAAATATTCCCTCGAGTCGTAGTCCGGAGAGCTGCTCTCGTAAAATTGAATGGCCTTCCAGCTCGCGTAGCCGGAAAAAAGATCGAGTAAAATATAGAGACCAAAAAAGATCACGATCAAACCCACCCAAACATCAAGCTGACGAAATGCCCCATAGGGAGAACCTTGCCCAGGATGACGTGGCAATGAAGGTACAGCCTCGACTGTCGTCTGAGGTGCAGCATACGGATTCTCACTCATCTACCGCTAAAATGAACAAAGACGAATGCCGACAAAATCAAAAAATCATTCTCAACAAACCATGTTTTTTGCGAAACCTAAATCCCGTTGACTCACGGGCATCTCCAGCAATCATTCCCCCCGACGTGCGCACCACTGACTTTCACTACGATCTCCCCGAGGAACTCATCGCCTCGCGCCCCCTCGAGGATCGCGCCGCTTCCCGCATGATGGTCATCGACCGCGCCACACAAACCGTCTCCCACCACCACTTCCGCGATTTTCCTGATCTCCTCCCGCCCGATCACCTCCTCGTCCTCAATGACACCCGCGTGATCCCCGCGCGCGTCTTTTCCAACGATGGAAAAATCGAACTCGTCCGCACCGATGCTCCCGACCCTTCAAACTGGTGGTGCCTCGTTCGCCCCGGAAAAAAGATGAAACCCGGACGCACCGTCGAAGTCGGCAACTCTCTCGGCACCGTCATCGAGACCAATGAAAAAGGCGAACGCCTCATCCGCTGGGACACACCACCAGACCTCGATGAAGTCGGCCAACTCGCCCTTCCCCACTACATGGAACGCGAGCCCGAAAAGGCCGACCGCGAGCGCTACCAAACCGTTTACGCCAAGGAAGAAGGAGCCATTGCCGCTCCTACCGCCGGCCTCCACTTCACCCCTGAACTCCTCAGCGGGCTCGATCACACCTTCCTCACCCTGCACGTCGGCGTCGGCACCTTCCGCCCCGTGAAAGCAGAAGATCCTCGTGATCACGACATGCATTCCGAACGCTACCACCTCTCATCCGAGGCTGCTCAAAAAATGAATGCCGCGCCTAAGATCGCCGCCGTCGGCACCACCGTCACCCGCGTTCTCGAGCATCTTGCAAATGACGAAAAACACTTCGAGGAAACCTCCGGCGCGACCGATATCTTCATCTACCCACCCTACCAGATGAAAGCAGTTGATACCCTCCTCACCAATTTCCACCTTCCTTGCAGCACCCTCATGATGCTTGTCTCTGCCTTTGCTTCACGAGACCTCATCCTTGAAGCCTATCGCGAAGCCGTTACCGAAAAATACCGCTTCTACTCCTACGGCGATTGCATGCTCATCCTCTAAAAATCTCATGTCTGATTCCGACGAACTCTTTGAACTTCTCCAAGACGCGGAAGACCGCGACCAGCTCGCCACTGCACGCACGCTCTACGAAGCCATCCTCGCAAAAGAAGAGGATCAGGCCTCACTACTTGTCCTCTATGCCGCAAACCTCATCGAGCTCGGTGACCTCAATGCCGCTGAGCCCATCCTCGCCGAAGCGGAAGAGATGAATGATGACAACGCCAAGCCCGGCCTCCTCACCCAACTCGGAAACCTCGCCCGCTCCCGTGGCCAATTCGCCGAAGCAGAAAAATTCTACCGCGATGCCCACAAGCTCAGCCCAGATGATGCCGAGAACCTTCTCAGCGCTGCTGCCATGGCCACCGGGCAAGGAGAACTCGCCAAAGCAGAATACCTCCTTCGCGAAGCAGAAAAAATCGAAAGCGACCTCTACCTCGATGCCATTTACAATCTTGCCGGAAACTTAGTCACGCAGCAACGCTACGATGAAGCCCGCGCCAAGTATGAAGAAATCCTGACCTTAGAACCTGGACACCAGCTCGCCGAAGAATGGATCGTCGATCTTGATGAACGAGAGGAACTTTTAGCAGACTCGTGAACGAATCTCGAAACCTTGCTCACCGAAACTCATCCGCCACTTCCGCGTAGAATTAAAAAAGATGCGGGAGCAATTTTCTTAAGAGCTAGTCCTGAAAGATCCCACTTTTCACCGGCGCGACCGATTGGTCCGCAATGAGAATTCGGAAGGAGAATTCCGGAAATTTTTCTAACAGTTTCTGTGGGTCTGCATGTAAGCAGGCCGCCGTCGCCAGCGGATCAGTCTGCCTCGCCAGAGGCGCGATAACCGTCGCCGCCTTACTCGTCGTTAAACCCAGGCCCGTCTTTGGATCGATGAGGTGAGCATATCGCACCCCATTGATCTCGATGCTTTGATACAAATCGCCCGATGTCGATACCGCGCAATTTACTAGATTTTTCGTACTTGATGGGGTGAGGTGAAATGTCTGCAGGCCAATCGTCCAGCCATCTTTCTCTGGAGGAGCCTCGCCTATTCGTAAATCCCCACCAGCCACGACCAAGCTCTGTTTCAACTCCTGATCTTTAAGATGATTAAAGATCACATCAGCCGCATAACCCTTCGCAATGCCACCGAGATCAAGCTGCATTCCCTCTTTTAAAAGAGTCACCGTGCGAGTCTCGGGATCGAGCTCTAGAAATTGATATCCACACGCAGCCCGCGCTTTTTCCAAATGCTCCGATGATGGCAGCTGCTGCAACCGCCAACTCTCCCGCCACAACCTCGTTAAAGGGCCGAGCGTCGGATCATACGCACCATCCGTTTGCTCAGCCGTGGCATGCGCGAGAGCTAAGAGTTCAAAAAGCGTTTGACTCACCTTCACCGAGAGCTGCGGGGGTGATGCACAGAGACGATTCAGTTCAGATTCTGGATCATAATCCGTCGCCACCACCTCGATGGCCCGCGCCTTGTCAAAAGCCGCCTGAATTTCCCTCCGCGCCGCCGCAAGATCCGTTGCATAAGTAGTCACCTGGAAAAGCGTCCCCATCAAAGGTTCCTGAATCTCAATCCGCTGCGGAATCAGCTTCACTTCAGCCTGCCGACAAGAAGTCAGCAAAATAAGACTAACCCACAAGAGATGCTTCACGATTCCTGAAGTTCTCAAAATTCCCCTCGCAGAGCGATTTTTTCCGAACCTTCTGCCATAAAAACCTGACTCCTCGGTTTGCAGAAGGCCGGAGACCTCGCAAGAGTAAGCAAACAGACGAGCCTCTGAAGTTTTTTGTAGGAGGAATGCGGAACCAAAGGTTCCAGAATCTACCAAGACGCTTTAAACTCACGGCAGTGACACCATGATAAAAAATCGTAACCTTGACGATGATGGGGCTAATTCCACACTGTCTCGGGATGAAAGTGCAGAAATTCGCTCCTCTCATCACCCTCGCGCTCGCTTTCTCCGCGTGTAAAAGCTCAGATTCAGAAAAAGAAACCGTGACCAATTTATTTCCCGTAGAAGCCCAGCCCTTTGGAACCACCGCCGATGGCGTAGAGGTGCAACTTTTCAAACTTCAAAACGAAGCGGGCATGGAAGCCAATATTTCCGAATACGGCGCCATCCTCGTTTCGCTCTATGTTCCTGATAAAGAAGGAGATGCACTCGATGTCACCCATGGGCATGACGAATACGACTTCGAAGGCTGGGAACAAAGCACGGCATACTTCGGCGCTACCGTCGGCCGATACGGAAATCGCATCAAAGGCGGGAAATTCTCACTCAGTGGCAAGGAGTACCAACTCGCCCAAAACAATTCTCCAAACAACATCCCGTGCCACCTTCACGGCGGCGTAAAAGGCTTTGACAAAGTCGTTTGGAAAGGGGAGCCCGTCGAAAAAAATGGTGCTCGCGGCGTTAAACTCACCTACGTCTCCAAAGATGGCGAGGAAGGCTACCCCGGCACCCTGACCGCCACCGTGACTTACTGGCTTACCGATTCCCAGGAGCTCATCTGGGAGTGTGAAGCCACCACCGATGCACCCACCCCCTGCAATCTCATCCATCATTCCTACTGGAACCTCTCCGGCGATGGCGAGTCCTCAATCAACGATCACCTTCTTCAGATCAAAGCCGATCACTTCCTCCCTACCGATCAAGGGCTTATCCCGACTGGCGAAAAAATGAGCGTCGAAGGCACTCCTATGGACTTCCGCCAGCCCACCGCAATCGGTGAACGGGTTGAGTTAGACTTCGAGCCACTCAACATCGCGGCTGGATACGATCATTGCTGGGTTCTCAATGGTGAAGGCCTGCGCTCTGTCGTCGTCTGTCAGGATCCAAAAACCGGCCGCACCATGGAACTCCTGACCAATGCTCCCGGAATCCAATTCTACGGCGGAAACTTCCTCGATGGAAAAACCGAAGGAAAAAACGGTATCGCCTACCCTCACCGTAGCGCCCTCTGCCTAGAAAGCGGAGCCTTCCCAAATTCCCCAAACCAAGCCGACTTCCCAAGCGTCACTCTCAAGCCCGGCGAGACTTATAGGCACACCTTGGTTCATCGATTTAGTTGGTAATATGTAACCGCTCAATCTTCCCATCGCTGGCCTGAATTCGCCTCAAATTGTTGAAACGCGAAGTCATCCGGACACCACAGAACGCTCCGACAAAGACGATGGGCCAAATCGCAAGATGGTAGTGATCATGCTTCATGAGATCTTGTGCCGAACGTTTGAGTTGACTCACGCGCGGCTGTGCGTTGAGTCCAGCGCCTTGTTTAACGGCCCGTATTTTCCGCTCAAAAAACCTGCTCAGATACAGTCTTCATCAAAAACTTCCCGAGGTAAAGCTAAGCGGGAGACCTCTAAAAATATTGTTCTTTAGAACAATATACCAGAGCGCGCTGCGCTGGACCTTTATGTATCTCTTTGTTCGGTATTCTGGCGGTTCTTTTCCCACTAAATGCCACCATGGTCTTCGATCAACTTAGAAGAGAGATTGAAGAGACTATAATCCCGCTCTCAAGCTTCCACTCTAGGCGATGGCCATTTGCGGAGTCGCTCTTCTTTACCTTGCTTACTGAGGTTGGAAAGCGACAGATTTTCTGACCGTCTTGGTCCGCTCGTGGCTCATCCTAATGGTGCCCTGCTTCTTCATCTACCAGATGATTACTTACCAACCAATCTTGATCTATTTTATCACAACCGCTAGAGGGGTGGGGGAGAAGGCTTACCTTTGATGATCTCATACTCTGCACTGATATTGCACTTCATGATCCAAGGTGATTCAGTCCGCAGCAGAGTCGAAATCCTAAATGCGAAATCATTGGAAAATGAGCCAGCTCCTAAATCTTCCATTGCTTTTAGAAAACCCTACTAGATAGAGTAGTTACCATGCACATCGTCCTTTATTCACCTGAGATTCCTCATAATGCCGGAGCTGCTGGAAGATTAGCCCTTGCTACGGGTTCGACTCTTCATTTGGTAGAACCACTCGGGTTCTCACTCGATGAAAAAGCAGTGCGTCGGGCGGGCTTGGACTACTGGAAGGATGTCAATCTTCACGTCTGGGAATCCTTCGATGATTTGTCCGCAGCTCACCCCGAAGCGCAATTCCGGATGCTGAGCACCAAGGCCAGCCGGACCATCTGGGAAGCCGAGTTCCAAGAAGAAGACTTCCTTGTCTTCGGGCCAGAGTCAAAAGGCCTCCCCGAAGAATGGGCAAAAGGGGAGCAGGGGATTCGAATTCCTATGATGGAGGGAAGCACCCGCTCGCTGAATCTTTCGACTTCGGTGGCGGTCGTTCTCTACGAAGCTCAGCGACAGATCGGGAAGCTTTCTTGAGAGAGCAGACCAACGACCAACCAAGTTATCCGCCGTAGCTTCAGCAAAAGAGAAGAAGCTCCGTGTCTTCTGTTGTTGTTACACACCCCAATTGAAGGGCTTTACACAGATCTAACAGGATGAGCGTAGATGACACAGATATTCCTACCGCTCCATCTTCTTCAGGTAGATCACAAGAAGAGTAATATCAGCAGGGGTGATTCCACTGATTCTGGCCGCTTGTCCGAGCGTTCCTGGACGGATGGTGCTGAGACGCTGGCGGGCCTCGTTCTTCATTCCTTTGATCTCGAGATAGTCGATCTTCTCCGGAATACGGGTATTCTCCTGCTTCTTGAAACGATCAACCTCCATTTGCTGACGCTCGATGTGGCCTTCATATTTAAAATCAGATTCTAAGATGGGCCAGAGTTCCACGTGGAACTTAGAAATAATCTCTGCAGGGAGCTCCTGCCAAGAATTGGCACCTCGGCGGAACCAGTGGTCGAGCTTAATTTGCTCATGTGTTGTTTCCCGAACGAACTTACGACCTTCCGCCAGAGAATCGAACTTGGCTTTGAAAAGGTTGACCTTATCGCCACGCAGGAGTCCCATTTCTGCGGCTCGGAGAGCAAGGCGTTCATCAGCATTATCCTGACGGAGGAGAAGACGATATTCCGCACGGCTTGTGAACATGCGATAAGGCTCGGTGCAGCCTTTCGTCACAAGATCATCGATCATTACCCCAATATAGGCCTCTTCACGACCAAGGATAAAGTCACCAGCACCTTGCGCTTTGAGCGCCGCATTGGCTCCAGCGATCAGACCTTGAGCAGCCGCTTCCTCATATCCAGACGTGCCATTAATCTGACCAGCAAAGTAAAGACCCTCAACGCTCTTTGTTTCAAGAGTCCGGTGAAGCTGGGTCGGTGGGCAATAATCATACTCAACCGCATATCCTGGGCGGATCATTTCGCAATTCTCTAGACCTTGGATCGAGCGAAGAAAATCCAACTGCACCTCATAGGGAAGCGAGGTCGAGACGCCATTCACGTAGTATTCGAGCGTATGCCGGCCTTCAGGCTCGAGAAATACTTGGTGCCGCTCCTTATCAGCGAACTTGACCACTTTGTCTTCGATAGAAGGGCAGTAGCGCGGGCCGGTGCCTTCGATTTTCCCCGAATACATCGGGGACTGGTGGATGTTATTACGGATGACATCGTGGGTCCCTGGGTTCGTCCAAGTCATCCAGCAGGGGACTTGTTCCACGTGGAACGAGCCCTCAGACCAGTGATTGAGAGTATGAAGATCGTGTTTCCCACGCTTGATAAGCTGAGGAAAATAACTGAATAGCGGGGCAGGGGTGTCGCCATCTTGGCGATCGCACTTGGAGAAATCAAGACTCCGGCCATTCAAACGACAGGGGGTTCCGGTTTTGAAACGATCGATTTCAAAACCCAACTCCTTAAGCGACTCGGAGACGGTCGAGGTTGCATCGCCCATACGTCCACCTTTCTCATTCTTCATACCGACATGCATGAGGCCACGCATGAAGGTTCCCGCAGAAAGGATTACGCTCTTGGCACGAATTTCCATCTGAAGTGACGTCTGGATTCCACGAACAGCATCATTTTCAACAAGGATCTTAGCGACATTTCCCTGATGAAGATCAAGCCCGGGGGCGCCTTCGAGAAGTCGTTTTGCCCGGAATTGATACGCTTTTTTATCGCACTGTGCACGAGGCGCCCGAACCGATGGTCCTTTTCCGGCATTCAACATCCGCCATTGAATAGCAGTGGCATCGGTATTTTCCGCCATCATTCCACCGAGTGCGTCGATCTCGCGCACCATATGACCTTTTGCCAGACCGCCGATTGCTGGGTTACAACTCATCTGGCCGATGGTGTCAAGATTCTGAGTCAGGACAGCGACCTTGGATCCCAATCGAGCCGCCGCTAGAGCTGCTTCGACTCCAGCGTGACCAGCTCCGATCACGAGAACATCGTATTCTTTAGGATAGCGATACATGGCAAAGGGAGCGCACCGTAGCAGAGAGTTAGAAAATGACAAGATTGAGCGCTACAATCGTTTGATCCGACAAAAGAACAGAAATTTCGGTCATTTTCCCGAAAAACGGCCATTTTCTCCCACTTTTTGAAATTATCGCTAATTACTGTCTAACAGCATATTAGCTCAAATTCACCCCTAAGTTAAGCGCCTGAGAATCGCATGGGTGATTCTTGCCTGTATCATTGGTCAGTCTGAGAAACACTTTAAAACAACTCATTCTCTTCAGTACGAAAATATTCGTACGATTTAGCCCCCACCTACAAATAACAACAGCGGCTCCCCCGAAGGCGAACCGCTGTTGAGCACACACGCAACAACAAACTAATGTCGTTAATAAGATAACGGATGATCTCATCAACTTTGTTCAAATTTATGGATTTATCACAACAACCTCGACAAGCGATTTACCGACAGACTGATCATTGCTTGGTCATTCTTCGTTCATCCTTATCGGCGGGCTGTTTCATTTTTTTGCTTACCTAGAGTAAGACCACAGTGAGGGAAAAATATTCATTATAATTTCCATGAATATTTGGAGCCGATGATTGCTCATCATGACTCCACTTCATCAGCGACGCTCACGCCTTAGTTTCTGGCCAAAAAAATCGCGAGAACTTTCATTGAATGAAAAGTCCACCACTCCCGTCACACGAAGTAGCGCCATGAACCACCTCTCGATCACCTCGAGCGATGACCACTCAAAAGAAAAATATGAAAACACTCCTCACCTTAATCATCAGCTTCGTCGTTGGAACCCTTGGACTCAGCTCCACAGCCGAAGCAGGCCACCTTCGCGTAGGTTTCACCACTTATTACACCAGTGGTCATCATTCTTGTGGTTGTGCAATCAAGATGAAGAAAGTCTTCCTTGGTTATGCCCGCTGTGGAACGCCAATCTTTCGACACTATTATGTGCCAACCAGTCACCGCTGTCATCACTATCGGAGCCAACACCCAAATCGACACGACCGCTACTCCCATCGTGGACATTATCACCGTCGTGATTATTCAAGACGGCGTAGCACTCAACACCGCCAACGCGGGTGAGCACCTCGCTAAAGACACATTCGTGAAATGTGTCCCTACTAAAAAAAGAGACCTCTTTTCGGATAGGCCTCTTTTTTTGCAAAGACATTTCACTCAAGATTGTTATTAATATATCCATGCGCATACTTCTTCTTTTTTTCCTAATCACAAACGTTGCGACCGCAGCTCCCCGCATCGTTGGTGAAATCTTAGCACGCCTTCAAACCTGCATCGTCAATGGAAACTCCACCGAAGAAGTCGTCGAAAGTCTCGAGGAAATGGGGAGCAAAGACCTCCTCGCACTTCTTAAAGAATACGATAAAACATGGCCCAAACTGCGCGATAAATATCTCACAATTTTCCAGACTGAAGCTAAAACGCAGTTCTCTGGAAACACGAAGGGGGACATGAAAAAAATGATTAAAGGCTATCGCGATGATTTTTTTCGCATTTACGCCATGGGTGAGGGGCCAATGAAAAAGGAACTTCCAAAAATATCTAAACCCGCGATCGAGGGACTGCGAAAACTCCTCATACCCACCTCTGATGAAATCGTTAGCCGCACTGGACCACAAACTCAAAAAATGCGGGGTATGGTTCTCACTCTTGCCTCCTTCCGAGATTCCATTGTCGACGCTGCTGTCATTCCCGATGAAGAACGAGCAAAAGCTAGTATTCTACAGCGGGAAAATAACATCGTTGCCATGCTCGGAGGGCTTCCGAAAGATGGGCTCCGTATCATGTTGAAAAATAACGATATCGCCCGGAAAGCTAAAATTCCAGCAGACGAGCGTGAAGGCGCGCGTGAAGTGAATCAGTGGAGGCTTCTCTTGGGACTTAACGCTCTCGTTATTGATCCAAAACTTTGCAATGCTTGTCGTGGCCATTCTGAAGACATGAATAAGCACGGCTTTTTTGCTCATGAATCGCCCGTTCCAGGAAAACGCACCCCTGGTGATCGTGCTGCCAAAGAGGGAACTGGATGGGCTGGCGAAAATATCTACATGGGAAACCCCTCCCCAAAAGCCGCAAATAAAGGGTGGTTCTTCTCACCTGGTCATCACAAAAATATGTTTCGCCGCAGCCATAAAACAATCGGGATGGGCCGCTATGAGAAACACTGGACCCAAATGTTTGGGTAAAAAGTTGGACTCATATTTTCCTTTTAGCGCTCTAATTTTCGCAATCTTTCTCGATCAATCAAACCGCGTAAACAGAGATCTGATCCAATCTCTTGAACGCTTGTTTCTTTAAGTAACAAACGATCTTTCAAGGACTCAACTCCTTCTCCTGCAAGGGCTGGCTGAGGCCCACCCGTGATTATGGGAGCAAAAAAGATGACCATTTCATCAATCAATTCGGCATCTAGAAACGCTCCCATTAACTCACCTCCGCATTCCAAAAGCACCGTATTATGACCTTGCTTTGCAAGTTGCTGAAGAACTTTATCTAAACCTTTATTTTGAAATACCTGAGTTCGATCACGATACTCATCAGTGAACATCTGATAATTTTCGTACTTAATTTCTGAACGTGTGATCACCACTCGTACTGGTTGCTCTTTTTCATTCAAAACTCCCTTACTGCGTAGGGTTAAAGCAGGATTATCTTTCCGTAAGGTTTCTCCTGAAGTGATAATGGCATCTACTTCTGCGCGCAATTGTTGCACTTTTTCTCTAGATTGAGGTCCTGTAAGCCATTGCCCTTCACCAGGAGGCCTTGTGATTCGCCCATCCAGTGACATCGCAGTTTTTGCGATTACCCAAGGGCGTTGGTACTGCTGTACCATCGTGAATCCACGAATCAAATACGCCGCTTCTTCGCGAAGGATCCCTGTTGTTACCTTTATCCCTTCTTCTTCTAAAAGATGTTGTGATCTTCCAACGTGGTCAGGATTAGGATCATCCATCGCATAAACGACCCGAGCAAACTTTGCTTTAATCAAAGCATCAGTGCAAGAACCTGTCCGACCCTGCGTGCTACAAGGCTCAAGCGTGACATAAATGGTGGCACCTTCAGCCTCAACGATCCTTCCTTCGACCTTGCTCAATTGGCTGAGCGCATCTCGTTCTGCATGATTAACCCCCACCTTCCGGTGCCAACCGCTCGCCAACTTTACTCCATCTTTTACGATGACCGCTCCAACCGGGGGGTTCGGAGCAGTAAGACCAATTCCATTTTTAGCTTCAGCGAGTGCTTCATGCATCCATTTTTCATCTTCAGAGAGCTCACTCATCGCGAGAACAAGTGTGTGAATATTTGGGCAAAAAGCACGACTAACTTAAGCCATTCCCAAAGTCATCCTCATTACACCTTACTATCCGCATCTCTTCTCACCACTTATTCTCCTAGTGGAACCTATACCACTCTAAGTGGAACGTTCATATGAGCGAGTTATTCTTCCTTAGAAGAAGAAGAAGAAATAGATAAAGACCCGTTCTCATTTCCGGAAGCTTGGGGATAACGTCATAAAAATTTACTCTGTTATATTTGATGATGATCCACTTAAATTAAAGATCTTAACGGGCGAAATAACTTCAGATTTTGATTATTTACAGATGGTCAAAACTAATTCGAACCGCGACTAAAGGTGATACCATGTCCACCAGACCCCTTTGAAACGCTTCTCCGCTGGAAGGGGGAGAGGCGCACGGTAGTAGACACGAGGGGAAGGTCTTCCCCATGCTAAAAACGGATCAAAAAAGATTCTCGATACACCTATTTCTTTTTTTCCTTATTAAAGAAAAAAAAGATACCTACCATAAGACACAAAAGAAAAATCCAAATGATATTAAACTTGGATTCTTCTTGGCCTTCACTTTCAGGATTGCGTGTATCTAAGCCAATTTGAATTGGATTGATCTTACTTGGCGGGTCGGAAGAGTTTGTGCGGCCACTACGCTCTGGGGACTCTTCAAATGTAGCTAGCTCTTGTCGAATTTTGTTAATTTTTCTAGAGAAATTTTTGTCCTTAAACTTCTCCTCAGCGGAATCGATTAGTTCATAAATATTCAAGTTGTTGCTTAAATACCCCTTATCTTGCGATTTACCGTTCTTAAAAACGAAATAAATAGCATCAATTGCAGAGCCAGCCAATTGTGAACTCTCTCCGTCTAACAAGATTGGCAGCTCTCCGCTCCAGTAACTCACATCACGAGTTCTCACCAATGAGGCAAAAGCATATGATTTAGCGTCTATTGCAGCTTTAGATTCACCATCCTGTCTGTAAAGCTCCTCAAATAATTTGGCTTCATCTTCACTAACTTCTCTCCCTGTTTTTTTAATATCGCTGAAAATCTCAGTGATTCTCAGCGTCTTCTCGACTAGAGACTTTTCTTCCTGAGATCGTTCTTCAGGGAGGATTTCCCATTTTTCCTGAGCACTTAAGCTAGCTACTAGGCTTATAAAAATTGCGAAAAATGTTTTCATTGCTTGATCGGTTTATATGGGATTCCAGGAAGAAGAACATCAGCATCACCAATTAAGGCTTCAACGCCAAGTGCCTCATTCGGTTTCCATTGGAGAACTTCTGTAACCGGGAAAAACGCATGGTTTGCATTGATATAGATTTCGTATGCGGGGAAGCCATCATGCTTCCCAGAGAAGAAGTAAGTAGGATTGAGCGGATCTCCGATTTCTACACCTACACGAAATAACCAGTCAATATCTGCGGCCCCGAGGATGATTGGCTCCGCTGCCGCGCCTGCGAACTCGATCATTGCCTGATTGTCATCCGAAAAATCAAATAAAAATTTCGTCTTCACCCTATCCAGATTCGAATGGCCAGAATTTGTAGGGACGGCACCATCCATTATGGGAGATGGTTGAACTGAAACATCTTTACTATGCTTCGCTCCAAATTCGTAATTTTGGACATCCTCTTCGTCGTAGTGTTTTGTGGCTCCAGGGGTCTTCGTAGACTCTCTTAATCTTGGTCTTGCAAGTTCTTTATAAGGGTTTAGGACCTTGGATTCAAGACTCCAGCGCAATTTAGGTTGGCGAAAAAGTCAGGAGCTGCAGAGGCTTCTGGCTCAATCACCAAACTGAACCTGAAATGCCA
>JBDNAW010000116.1:0-25237 GCA_039768255.1 Akkermansiaceae bacterium
GATTAAATGCTATTGATAGTGCGAATAAACAAGGTGTGCTTATTATCCCTGCGAACGTGGATCATGCACTAGAGAGAAAACATGAAATGATTATAAAAATATGAGCAGTGTAAATTATGGGAGAATAGCAGGGTCGATTACTAGGGATTTTGAGAGAGGCGAGCACCCTCACTTGTATATTTATTTAGATGTGGGGGATGGCATCAAATACAAGGTAGCTGTTAATGTAGAAGATTTTGACGGTTCAGAAGTGTTTTTTTCCCACATCAAAAATTTAGATGCCTTATTTTTGAAGGAGCTCCAGGATATTGAAAATGGAGTAGAATATATTGAACGAGACGCCAGTAGCGGAGCCTTAGATTATATTCGAGGTGGATTCATAAAGCCTGAGCAGTTTACCCAAGTTAGCGAACCAGAATTAACTCAATCTTTGATACAAACCCTGAAGCCTTATATCAATGCAGATGATGGGTCAAAGCTCATTGCTTTTGGATCACGTTTCCCTGATGGAATTCATGACATCCATATGAACCAGGGCTATCCTTCTTCCAAGGATATTTCTTATCAGGATGGGGCTTTAATTTTATATGATGGAAAAACAGGTGCCTACGAAGGGTTATTCTTCCATTTCCATGTCCAGTCCTTTGACAGGATTTAATCGCTGAGGGTCTAATTCCCCGCCACTTGCCGCGATTTTAACCCTTACAACAAATGAAGATACCCCTTTTTCGCAAAGCAAAGTCTGCGCGGGCGAGCGCGGAGGCTTGCCACGGGGAGATTCATTGGTGAGGTTGAACTTGAAAGGGATTCAACTGGCACGCCCGTGCAAGAAAATCAAAAGTAGAAAAGATGACTTCCCTTATTCTAAGCCTTCGTCTGGCCGTTTCCGGTCACGCGATACTGATATGAAGTGAGCTCACGAAGCCCCATCGGCCCACGCGCATGCAACTTGTCAGTGGAAATTCCGATCTCCGCTCCGAAGCCAAATTCTTCTCCGTCACTGAAGCGTGTTGAACAGTTATGGAAAACACAGGCAGAATCGATACTGCTCTGAAATTTGAAAGCAACCTCGTCATTGCTCGTCACGATCACCTCGGTATGCTGTGAGCTGTATTCGTTGATATGGGAGATCGCTTCATCCACCCCGCTCACGATTTTCACCGCTATAATATAATCGAGATACTCCGTCGACCAATCTTCCTCGGTCGCGGGAACGACCGGAATGACCGCGGAAACATCATCGTCACCACGGAGTTCGACATTCTTTTCACCAAGAGCCGCTGCCACCTTTGGAAGAAACTCATCAGCAATTGCGGCATCGACTAAAAGCGTCTCAAGTGCATTACACACACTTGGTTTCTGCGTCTTGGAATCGACCACGATTTTCACCGCCATCTCCTGATCCGCTTCTGCATGCACGAAGGCATGGCAAATCCCGTCGTAATGCTTGATCACCGGCATCCGCGCGAGTGAGACGACTGTTTCGATAAGACCTTTCCCTCCACGAGGAATGATCAGGTCGAGATATTGATCCATCCCCGCCAACACACTCACGCTCTCACGATCAGTGAATGGAATGAGCTGAATTGCCCCTTCAGGAAGCCCCGCCTTTTCACCACCAGCCTGCAGGGCGGTCGCGATAGCTCGGTTCGAGTGAATTGCCTCGGAACCGCCGCGTAAGATCGTTGCGTTTCCAGATTTGAGGCAAAGCACTGCCGCATCAGAAGTCACATTCGGGCGGCTCTCATAAATGATTCCAATCACCCCAATCGGAACGCGAACTTGAGTCATCTTCAGTCCATTTGGGCGCGTCCAGTCGTCTAAAATTTCACCTACCGGATCAGGAAGAGTTGCCACTTGCTCCACCCCTGCCGCAACTGCCTCTAAGCGAGCTTCATCAAGACGAAGACGGTCCAACATCGCAGAAGTGAGCCCGCGAGCTTCACCAGCCGCAATATCCTGTGCATTCGCCGCGAGAATCTCCGCCGCAGAATCCCGGAGCTCAGTCGCCATTGAACGAAGAATGTGATTCTTCTCATCCGGCGTCAGGAGAGCAAGCGCATGCGCAGCGGCTCGGGCCTTTTTCCCCATGGCGTAAATATCTTCCTGAATCTGCTCGGATGTCATACCGATGAGATAACCGAGAATGGCAATTCGGAAAAGAGTAGATCATTGAATTTGACCCTCACCCAATCCTCGCCCAAGTTTCTCGCGGAGAGTGCTGCGTGCCTGGTGGTCGCCGCGGTTTTCAAAACCGTTGAAGCCTGTTTAGGGCTTGGTGGGTTCAATTCCTTCCCTCTCCGCCACCTTCCCCCCAATGCCTTGAAAATAAAGGAAGCCCTGATACCAAAGGGGCTAGCGAACTGGAAATGGGACACAAAGATGAGACACAAACCAACTCTCTCGACGTGGCCAACATGCTTCGCAGAAACGGAACCTATTATTTTCGAAAACGAATTCCGAAGGACGTAATCGACCTTGCTCCATTCGGTAAAGACCGCAACGGAAAGCCCAAAGCAGACCATAAGTTCTCGCTTAAGACGAAGGACCCACAAGTGGCCAAGAGGCTTGCCGCAAATGAAATACAGAAATTTGAGGAACGGATTGCGGAGGCAAGAGGAAATCCCCCTCTTTCAAACACTCTGCGCCCCCCGTCCAAACCAACTCTACCCATCAAGCGGAGAGAAAAGCCTCCCGGCCTCCAACCACTCGGGAACTTCGACCACAAATCTTACATCGATAGACTCTTTATCGAATTGGAAGAACGAGCCGTTCAAAATGGCAGCAGAGGACCATTTTCCCTTAGCTCACAAGATCGCGAAGAGCTACTTCGGACCTATGAAACCGATCTAAGAATCACCGAAGGTCTAGCATCAGAATACGAACCACCCGATTGGAAGGCTCGCTGCTACTGGGCCATCATAGATCAGGGATACGATCCTGATTCCAATCCATCCAGCTTTCAGGCTGTTTGTAAACTTTTCAAAGAAGCTCATATCGAATCCCTCTGGAGAACAGTTCAAGCTCTTAAAGGAGACGACTGTGCGGAAAGAAATTCTCGATTCGCGGGCACCTCCTTTGATTCCGGCAAGTCTCTCACTCCCCATGGGACAGGGCATACTTTAAAAGAACTCTGTGAAACTTTCGTAGAGCATAGGAAAGCCAAGAAGGTAGCTGCAAAGACTCTTCAAAGCTACAAAAGCAGAATCCAATTCCTCCTAGAGTTCTTCGGTCCACACACTCATCTCTCTGAAATCAATTTAGAAAAGGCCGAATCATTTGTAGACGCTATTGGTCAAATCCCCCTTCAGTGTTCAACTCGCTATCGCGGGAAAACCTTTACCCAAGCCATTAAGATAGAAGAGAAGAAAAATCATCCTAAGACCTTAGCACCAAAGACTCAGAGAGATTGGCTTAGCGCTATCTCAGCCATCTTTCGCCATGCTGAAGATCGAGACTGGCTCACCAAAAACCCCTTTTCATCAAGGCTCGTCAGAGAACGGGTGTCCCAAGAAGAAGGGGCAAAAAGGGAGATGTTCACCATAGAGGAACTGAATCGCTTTTTCAGACTACCTGCTTACCTAAAGCAGAAAGACGTAAAACCATATTCAGCTAAATACTGGGGTCCTCTTCTGGGTCTCTACCATGGCTTCAGAATTAATGAATTTTGTCAGCTTCTTCTTGAGGATATTAAAATAGAAGATGGCATCGACTTCATCAGCATCAGGACCAGAGATGATGCGGGGGAGGTCGTAAAGACTCTTAAAAATAACTCAAGTGTGCGGAGGGTGCCTATCCACCCCCAACTAATCAAACTTGGCTTCCTAGATCACGTTTCTTCCCTTCGCAAATCAGGTAAATCATTTCTATTCCCCGAGCTAAAAGCTACGAAAACAGGATCCAAGGGAGGTGCGGTAGGTTCATGGTTCGGGCGGCATCGACTCAAGGCATTAGACACTCCCCCCGCGAGAAAAGGAGATAAGTCGTTCCATACGCTCCGACATTCGTTTCGACAAGCATGCTGGGATAACCAAATCAGTAACGAATATTGCCGTGCTCTCGGAGGATGGAGCGACCAAAACAAAAGCTCTGACAGCAACTACGGCTCGGGATACAAAATCAAAACGCTTCAAGAACAGATCGAAAAAATTAGCTACCCTGAACTCGACCTGTCTCACCTCATTTCCAACGGAACTACTAAATAAGCGATAAAGATATCGCCGGAACTGCCGGAGCAATTCTACGGAGACAAACTGTGTCAACAGCGAGCCCGAAGAACGCTGCCCCTTCTACTCAGTCAACCATAGAGGAAGGCATACCCCAAATCCAGTGCATGTTTACCATGGAGAGCTTCAATTCGCGTCAACGGATTGAGGCCTATTTTTGGGCCTTAGATATTTCGAATAAATGCGGTTTCTTCCCTGTGCGGATGCTCGCTAACACTCGCAGAAGGACACCCAATTTGTCAGAAACAAATTTCTTCGTTTACAAGGCATTTGTTTCCTATTCGTGTTTACGAACCTTGGAAGGCTTCAGCTCTGCAAGGCTGGAGTCTTTCTCTTTGGTGCCTAAACCTGCTTCATTGATTTTTGACGGTATGGCTCCCATTCACTCCCCTTTTCTGCATGGAGACGAAAACGATAATATCCATCTGGGAAATGTTCCACCTCGGGGAATCGCTCAAGACACTTACCGAAGCGTTCAACGGATTTATGATAAACGGCTTCGACCATTGCGTAGCATTCGCGAAGCTCTTCGATTTTGGGGTGATACCTGAGTGGATCGAGTCTGAACGCTCGATCTTCCATTGTGAAAATTAGCTCGTTCAGCTCAAGAGAGGTGGGGTCGTGATGAGCGATACACTCATTTCGATACGTGTTCAAAACTCTATCGTGCAAAGCTCTGTATTCTTGGGGAATCAGCTTCGAGCTTTCTTGCCCCAAGTAATTATTGTCCGTGAAAGGCCTTGTGTAAGACACGACAAACGCAGTCCAGCCCATTTGAACTAGGTGGCCATCAGCCAAGCTCTCCTCTTTGAGCAAACGTTCCAAGTGATTGAGGCACTCAAGAAAGCATCCGTTGGCGAGAGCGATCCTAGAAAGCTCAAGTCGGTGCTGCTTATCGATTAGGGCTTGTTTCTCTTCATCGGTCATCGGGTAGAACATTAGCCGAAATAACGAAAAAAGAGAGGCTCTTTCTCTATTCAGAAATGACTGAATCGATTTCTCCAATCATTTCAACCAAGGAAATGCCGAGTCCATGAGAAAGTCTGATGAGGGTCTCAAGCGTTGGGTTCCGCTCCCCTTGCTCCAGCAGGACAAGGTAAGACTGAGACAGGCCAGCAATTTCGGAAAGGGCATTCTTTGACAGACCAGCTTCTTCTCTGATTTTCGTGAGGTGGGAGGGGAAAAATTTTGCTGCACGGCTGCACTTGGTTGAAACCCTCATAGCCCATGAGCATCAAGGAAATCCGCGACTTTCTGGATATGACTATAGTCATTTAAAATAATTCAGACACACTATTATTCTTGTTTCGGTATATGTTCTATGGATGAATCACTCGTAAAGATGAAAACACGCCTCGTCTGGTTGGGAACCACAATGATAATTTTCTCTTTCCCTGCATCTGCACAAAAGAAGCTAAGTGAGAGGAAAAAAGCCGATACGCCTAAAGCTCGTGTTGTCGTTCAGAAGAACCCTCAAGGGTTGCCTCTGGCAAAATTCAAGTCAGACACATACGAGTCTGAGCGAATCCTCCATGACCTCGATGGGGATGGATGGTGCGACATCTGGTGTTCACTCTTCAAAAACAAGATCGATCATCGCTCGAAGAAAACCGACACAGATGGAGATGGCCTCACGGACTACGAGGAAATGGTTCTTATGAGAAACCCTTCCGTTGCTGAGAAAGAGCCTCGGAAGATGACTCCCAAAGAAGTAGCTCAAGTTGCAAAAAATGCCAAACTGGCAAAGAAAAAAACTGAGCAGGAACAGGCTCGTCTTCGTAAGATGCTCGAACCATTCATGGTGCAGGGTGATCCTAAACCCATTAATCGGGTTCAACGAAAAGCTGCTCGGGTGCAAAAAAAGCAGGCTGACTTGGCTGCTCTGCGACAGAAGGTCGTAGCGAAAAAAGCCGCGTCGAAGGCCTTGATTCAAAAATTAGGGATTCCACGCCAAGGGCAGTTGCTCAATGGGGAAAACTACTTTCTTGAATCGGATGGAAAAGGGATTTTCCAGAAACAGAGCCACAATGCACTTTCTGCAGATAGTATTTCTACCGATGAAGTTTTACCATTTAATGCTGCCCTCGCAAATGCGGGCCTTGGGGGAAATGGTTCCAGCGGATTTGATCTGACTGGTGCAGGATTAACTTTGGGAATGTGGGATGAGCGAGACCCTCTTTTAAACCATTCTTTTTACACCGGAAGAGTTTTTGACAGAGACGGCTCTAACCCCAATGGAATTTATTTTCACGCAACTCATGTAGCGGGAACTTTAGTAAGTAATGGCAACGGAGCATTGACTGGAAGAGGTATGAGCATCGCTTCGGACTTAGATGCTTATGACTTCATCGATGACTTAGTTGAAATTCCTACAGCCGTTGGCAATGGTTTGACGCTTTCTAATCACTCTTATGGAATCTCCCATGGATGGAATGGTCAGATTTTTTTTTGCTGGAGCAAACCGCTGGGTCTGGTGGGGCGATCCCAACATTGATCAAGATGAGGATTTTAACTTCGGATTTTATTCTGAGTTTTCTCGCGATGTTGATGCAATTGCCTACGATGCAGAAACCTATCTCCCTGTTTGGTCTGCCGGTAACGATCGAGGAACCACTGACAGCCCTCCTTCGAACGGCCATATAGGACACGTTTTTGTCGTGAATGGAATCGGCTTTATTTCAAACAGAGATCGTCCGAACGATGAACTTGCAAATGGTGGATACGACATGATTACCCATTACAGCGTCGCCAAAAACACCCTCACTGTGGCGGCAACGGAAGATGTTGTCGGAGGATATAATGGGGCGGGTTCTGTCGCAATGTCCACCTTCTCTTCTTGGGGACCTGTCGATGACGGGAGAATCAAGCCCGATATTTCTGCTAATGGAGTAAATCTGACTTCTTCCGCAGTCAATGGAGGTCTCCTAACTATTTCTGGAACATCAATGGCAGCCCCTTCCGTTACGGGTTCGGTCAATCTTCTCAGAGAGCAGTATGAGAACCTTATCGGCGATGCTGATGACGTTCTTGCTTCGACCTACAAGGCCCTCACGATTCACACCGCTAATGAGGCTGGAACTTCTACAGGCCCTGACTACCGATTCGGATGGGGATTAATGAACACGCTAACAGCAGCCAACCTTATCGCCGCCCATGGAAACGAGAACTCTCTGCCTCACATCAAGGAAGTAACATTACCATCTGGTGATTTTGTCGAATTCACAGTCGTAGCGGTAGGCGGAGAACCCCTTAAAGTTACCACTTGTTGGACTGATCCTGAGGGAACCGTTCCTCCAGCAGCACTTGATGCAAATATTCCAGCATTGGTAAATGACCTTGATCTACGTGTTGCATCGAATGGCACGACCCACTTCCCTTGGAGACTTGATCCTGCAAATGTTGCGGTAGCGGCAACTAGGAATTCTGACAATGATCGCGATAACGTCGAGCAGGTGCTTATTGATACACCGGTAGCAGGTCAAGATTACGTGATTCGTGTTGAACACAAAGGGACATTGGTTGATGACGATGGGAATGAAGCTCCTCAAAAACTTTCTCTCATTATTAGCGGAAACGTCATTGAAGAAGCTCCTGTTCTTCAGGTTGGTGAACTCTTTCGGACTGGCCCCACAGAATTCACGGCAATTTTTGAGACGGTCGTTGGCGGTGAGTATGATGTGGAAACATCCACCGATTTGACTAGCGGATCATGGACAACTGCGATGACCGGAGTTTTGCCAACGAAAGATGTCAGTGCCTTGGTATTGCCCACCAATGGAGAAGCTAAAAAATTCTGGCGAGTAATCAGAAAAAAATGATTCGTTCCCTCTCCGTCGTTTTTTCTCTGGGTCTTTCTTCTTTCTCTCAAGGGACAGTTCTTTTGTTTGATCCTGCTGATGTAGGTTTCTACTCAACAGGAAGGACAATTACCCACGAGATAGATTTAGATTCTGATGGAATCAATGATTTGCAATTGCGATCCAACCGAGCTGACTTCGGAATTTTCTCACTTCAAGATAATACTTCTGTTGCTGTTTTTCTCACGGGGGGAAACGATCTCGGAGGAAATTCGCTCCCCTACATTGCAGGCGACACCATAGGGGCCGACCTTCCTAATCCAGCTCAATGGTTTACATCTATGTTGGGGGGTGGGTCAGCGAACATCATTTCCTGTCGAGACATCGGCTGTATCGGCAATTGGAGAGGTGGAGTTAATTATGCGGGTATTCGTATTGAAGATGAGCAAGGAAATTTCCGCTACGGTTGGCTGGAGATCGATGCTCAAATAAGCTTGGCGACTGGGGGAGTTCTCACCCGATACGCTTTTGAAACAGAAACCAACAAAGCAATCACGGTCATTCCGGAACCATCAAGCACACTTCTCTTCTCTCTAACCCTTCCAATTCTACTTCTCAGGCGACGTTAAAAATTTCCGCAGAAAATCCAATAAAAGGGCGGTTGTGGTCGGGAGACAACAACCGCTTCTTTCTTCCCACTACCTCCTAAAGCAGTAAGCGGAGCCTACGCGACCTCCTTGACAGGGTCGGCTGAGGATTTTTTGCGGCGTGGATCTTTCCGGCGAGCGGCGGCGATGCTGGCAGGGGTCAGTTCGGCTGCTTGAGTTTCGGGATCTCTCAGGGTGGGCAGGATCTCGAGGACTTCGCGTAGGTAGTCTTCGACGAGAACGTCGTTGCGATGACAGTTCTCGATGACGGTGTAGATCGCGGCGGCTTGGTGACCGGCTTCTTTCGATCCAAAAAACAGCCAGTTTTTCATGCCGAGCTTTGTGGGACGCACTGCGTTTTCGACGTGGTTATTGTCAATTTCGAGGAGGCCGTTTTCGAGGTAGTTCTCAAAGCGGTCCCACTGGCCAAGGGCATATTGCAGGGCTTCGCCAAGTGGATGACTGGGGCGATAGCGGGCCATGAGGATTTTGAAGATGGCTTTGAGACGTTCGACGATGGGGCGACTTTGACTGGTGCGGATTGCTTGGCGAAGGCGCGTTCCGGCGCCGCTTTTGCGTAGCTCGGATTCGATGCGGTAGAGCTGGCGCATGAGGCCGAGGATTTGCCAGCTGTGTTTGAGGGCTGCGGTTTGTTTGGAGTCTTTTTTGACGGCTGCTTTGGCCGTTTCGTAGTGTTCACGGAAGCGGCGACGGATGTGAGCGAGGCAGCTCATGAAGACGATTTCGGGATGATGGCCTTCGTAGGCGAGGTAGGCGGACCAGCCGTCGCATTGGAGCGCACCGGCAAAGTCTTCGCCAATGGTTTCGATGAGTTGCGCTTCGCCCCGACCAATCCCCCAGTGATAGTAGAGGCTGCCGTGGGGATTGTTGGCGAGCCAGAGGTAGCCGTATTTTGATCGACCGTGGCCGGGTTCGAGGTAGCGAATTTCTGTTTCGTCAACTTGAAGGTAGGCGCTGGCGTGGGTTTCTCCCCGGATGGCGTTGGCGATGGGGAGCAGATGGCCGATGCCACGATGAAGCCACTTGAGCAGGAGGTCTCGCGGGATGGTGACGCCGCTACGTTTGAAGATTTTCTCTTGCCGGTAGATGGGAAGGTGGTCGCAATATTTTCCAACAAGGAGGTGGGCGAGTAGTGAGGCAGCGGGTAGGCCTCCGACGAGGGCGCTGGTGGGTGCAGGGGCGACGAGGGGCGCTTTGCTACGATCGGTTTTGCTCTTATACTTTGGCCGAATGTGGCGCTTGATGAAAAGTTTGCGCGGGATGATCTCAAGGCGGTCGGTGATTTCTTCGCCGATGCGCTCGTAGTCTTCGGGCGAGGCCAGGAGAAGGTTCCGATTTCGAGACGCTTCGCCAAGATGCAGATTCCGGTGCGGTCATAGTAGAGGACCTTAAGACGATTGCGTCGTTTGTTGGTGAAGATGAAAAGGGTGCCGGATTGCAGCCCCTGATCCTTGAGAGTATCGGCGATGATCACGAGACCCTTGAAGGATTTGCGCATGTCACACGGATCCAAGGCGCCGAGGATTTTCAGATTCGAGGGGAAACCGATCATGATGAGACCTCCTCGCTACAACGAATGAAATGGATCAATTTCGCTGCCAGCGGGAACTGGCTCTCATCTGCGATGATGAGCCGGACTCCGCAGTTGAACTCGATACGTAGCTGGCGGTCGGTGGGACGGCACAGCTCGACTTCGACGAAGGTAACCTCGGCCGCCTTCCAGATTTTGGACGAATGATTCTTTTTCATCCGGGCAGGATGAACCACGATTGTAGAGCGTGCGAGATCGTATCAGGGGCAGCAGCGGCTCAGCTTACCTAAAGCAGGAGGTATTTCAGCTTTGAAATTTTCCCCTCTCCTCTCCCCTTTTTAGCTCTATGTCGGTCTTTCTTCTCATTCGACCGTCTTGTAAAAATGGTATTGCAGGGAAAAGTATTGGCTGTTGGTTTGAGGTGAGCTGAATTCCATTCTTCGGGTCGAGTCGCCTGACTTGATCAAAGTTCATCAGGTTTTCTTCGTGAAATCCCACCTTCCAATGCGTTAAACATCAGATAACTCTGGAAAGGGGATTGTCAGTGAACGGCAGTCCACAGAATGTTAGAATACCTGAAAGAGCTACCTAGCTCACTGGTTCTACGACGAAACACACTGGGGATCGAAGTCATTCAAAATTCACAATGCTAATTCATTGCTTTGCTGGATTTTTTTTCAATTAGCCTCGAAAAGAGCTTCACCCCTTCAACAAATTCAACACTTTACCTCTATATTCTAGAGGGATTAGCACGCAATTCCTCTACCATTGAAGTCACCATGTTTGAAAAGTTTTCAAACTTCTTGAGACCGGCTCAATACCCAGCCCTTTTAAGGAGGTCTGACAGGCTCATCCGCAAGGCCGTTGCCACCCTGTAAACTGTGTAGACGTTTGGTGTTCGCTCCCCCCGCTCCAGAAAGCCGATATAGGTGCGGTGGTGTCCCGTAAGCTCGGCGAACTTCTCTTGGGAGACACCTGCCTCTTCCCGAAGTTCTCGAATTGTTGCACCAAGGTCGGAGGATAGATCTCTGGAATCGTCGTTTGCGGTAATTGGAGCCATAGCTCCATTCAATTTCTTAAATTGCTACTTTAATATCGACATACACAAGGTAGCTTTTCATTCTCAACTAACTATTAAACCAAGATGAAATACCTCTTCGCTATCCTTCTTCCACCACTCGCGGTCCTACTCTGTAAACGTCCGTTCTTAGCCTGTGTTAATCTTCTGTTCACCCTTTGTCTTTGGTTGCCGGGCATCATCCATGCTTTATTTGTTGTTTCGAGTTACGAAAAAAAATCAGAGACAGATCGCCTAGTAAAAGCAATGGCTGAGGGGAGAAAATAACTAAGTAACGGCGGCGGATCAAACGACCTACGCAAGGTCACTTGTAGCTTCCACAACCTCGACGAGAAGAGTTTGCATCTCATAATCAGGATGATCTTCATGATAGACTTTAACTTCTAATTCGAACTCACCCAACGGGGCATCAACTTTAGGCAGCAGGTAAAGGGGGCATGCATCGCCTCCCTCTTGGCGCTTGTGGGTTATCTTATCAGCCCAATATTCAATCGGCTTCCCGAGATCTCGTGAAAGTCCCCACCCTCTCTCAAAATTAATCGTATCTACAACATTATAAGCTCTTGGTGAAATCAAAGCTTCATAAGCTCCCCCCCCCTTAAAGCCAGCCATGGCACCACCGAGTATCCCCTCTAGGTTTGGAGCTATGGACTTCCTTAAAGCTCTCTCATGCGCCCTCTCAGGTCTAGGGCGTTTAGGGATTTTTGGGAGGCTTGCATCGGGAAGTTCATCCATAACCTCCAACCATTCGGGCACTTCCACAGTAACTCTGACATCCAGAGCTGGTTTGCTTCCAACATTATCAATTGCTATTGAGGCTTTAGTAAAAAGAAGGTAATTGCAGACAATTGAGACTCCTGAAACGGATTTCAAATCCTGCAAATCGTTGAAGGCCTTCGTGAAGTCCTCAATATATCGATCTACTGTCGCACTCCAATTAGGATCACCATGAGGATCAATAAGCGCCAAAGAACTCATCTCTTCATCCGGTGATGGTAAAACAGGGAGAGTCCTAGTTGCTCTGGGCAGAATCAACTTGTCAACCTTCAGAAGTGGACTCTTTGTATCCAAAACATTTTGGGCAATTAAATACCAAAAAGGCTCCAGTATTGGACGCCTCTCAATCATTCTCTGACCACTATTCTCGGCAATATGAATCAATTGACTGATAAACTGAGCCGTTAATCGTTTTCGTTCCTTCGCCTTAGGCTCTTCGTGAGAAAGTGAATAATCAAATCGACGACGGTTACGGATATCAAAGGGGTGATCTCGTGTATTTTCTGCCTCGTTGCTAAAGAGAACAATTCTGTCCCATCCAATTGCTGCAATGGCATACCCCAACTCTAGCAACACATTTGGGTTAGGTGAAGGCCTCAGACTATCTCGTGGCGTAATAAGAGTGACATCAGCGACAAAGCAATCGCAGGCTTTAATCTTAGCTAGGATTTCATCAGCAATCTCAGGAGCACCCGGGATGCCTAAAGTGCTGTGATCAATGCGTGGCTCAATCGAAAATGAATCAGACCTCCCTATTTCAGCTACTGCCTTGTCTAAAACAGACTGAATGAATCCCCTATTGGTATTATTGGGTGAATCCGATTGCCACGAATAGAAAATCTCAAACTTCATCTCGGCTCCATCATGCGACTTCCTCAAAATTCAAGCAATAGGCCATTGAGTGTATTCAAAAAAACACCCGCTTCCAAGGGAGCGAAATCGCCTCCTTCTTCATTCCAATATGCTTGAATTATTGTATTCACAAAATCTCTAGTTTTTTTGAATACACTAGATAGTATGGAACCATGCAGAAAACACCTGTTCCTGTAGCAATCCTAGTTCGAGTTTCAACATCGCGGCAAGAAACAGACCGCCAAGTCTCCGAGCTGAGAGCCTACGCTGAATCCAGAGAATACCAAATTGTCGAAATCTGCGAGGAGCAGGTCTCTGGAGCAGCACTTCAGGAGAGCAGGAATGGACTCATTAGAGCTGAAGAACTAGCTCGCTCAGGAACCATTCGAAAGGTCCTTGTTCATGAAGTCTCAAGATTAGCACGGCGGAACAGTGTTGCTCACGCATTTGTCGAAATGTTGGAGGAACTGGGAGTCTCACTCTACTGGCATCAACAGAGCATTGAGACCCTCCTTCCAAACGGAAAACGAAATCCCGCAGCCAGCCTAATGTTCGCTCTTCTCGCTGAAATGGCGAGAGCCGAGCGGGAGACATTATCGGAGAGAATCCGCTCTGGATTAGCTGAAGCTAGGCGAAAGGGAAAAAAGCTAGGACGCCCAAAAGGCTCAATCCTTTCAATGAATGAGTTCCTCTCTAAGCACAAGGACATTTGCAGAATACTCAAACAGGGACATTCGGTGAGAAATACAGCCAAAATCACCAACAAAGGCATTTCGACAGTTCAAAGAGTAAAGGCTAAACTAGTTTTCTGATCGGGCTCAGTTGACCGACTACTCCAATTTGAGTGTTCTGTGTGAACTTACGATTGAACTTACACCTGCAAATAGGGCCTTAACATGAAGACAAGATCAACCGCTCCCCTAGACTTACTCTGTAGAGATTTCACGAAGATTGAAGCAGAGCATTCAACTTTTATTGGCGAATTAAGGTCAGCCTCAAAAGAGGAGACACTCCGAGTTCTTGGGGGACTCTCACTGATTCCCCATTTTCACGGTAATCATCTCAGGATTAGATGCCTTACCCACCTTATCCTGAGAAATTCAGAGGGTTCACAAATCCCTTCCCATAATCATGTGGAACGTTGGCTGAATCAAAGCCTTTCAGACCTGCCACTGGCCGCAATGGAAGATCCCAGAACGGAAGTTTTTGTGAGGCGTGCCATTCTGCCATTCGGTGATTTCCTTCTTCCGGAAGGTTGGTTTGCTGGAAGCGTTTCGCGCCTTCAACATCTTCTCCAAGCAACGATGATGGTTGGTCCCAAAGCAACATCTCAAACAGACATTCAAAGAGATTGTATCGCAGCTACCAAGCTTCTTGACAGGCTTCTAACAAAGAACGGATTTTCTCCCAACGACGTAGGCTTCGACAACTCTAAAAGAGAAATTCCAGTTGGGAGATTTCAGTCTCTCCCCGATCCAACACTTACTGTAGACGAGCTATCGAGCTTCGACCTACCCGACAACTTACTTGAACGCCTCAGCTTAAATGAACCACTTGAAGGCTCTATTCTAATCAATAACGCAAACGTGAAAGGAGTGTGGCAAAGTGAAGGAAACTTAATTATTTTCGACCCGGGGGCAATCATGCTTTGGATGCAGCGCAGAATTCTGGAGCACTTTCAAGATTCCCAGCCAATGAAGTTTGAGCAGGCATTTTCCTACTCTCTGGAGCGCGAAATTGTTTTCGAGAGCTGTCGGCGAAATCCAACTTGGGATTACTTCATCGATGGTAAGCGACAGAGTAAACCTCCCAAATCGTCTTCACACGTAAGCATTTGTGAACTTGGAGGTGGGAACGTCGTCGTGCGACTAACTTCATTCATTGCGCCATGGTGGATTTTACAAGATGACTTAAATCTAAATCAGATTCCGATTTCCAGCCCCGATGAAAAGTCCGTTATCGCGGTAGAAGCTTACCTTTCTGATCGTAAGCCAGAAGAATCACTCATCTTCAACGTGCTCACTGATCCCCTTCTCCTTCCACAGCCTAGGCCGCCTAAGATCCCCCCAAACACCTACCATAACACAATCTCCCACGACCAGTTTGTTGGCTTTTGTCAGCAACCTGAACTTGAGTGGGTCGATCTCAAAACAAGTATCGATCACGCTCTTATGCTGGAAGAAGACGGACTCAAAATTGAAGCTTACCATGGGCTAACCAGCATCATTGCCTACTCCATGGCCAATGCTGGGTTCATCCTCCCTGAAAATGCTCCTTTCGCACGTAAAGAAGGGCTAGATCATATAGTTCTGATGGAACCGGGGCTAGATTTCACTCGAATAGGTCTTCAATGCTCAGACTGGCGAAGTGCACCCAATCTTGTCGAAAAAACGCACTACCCAGTATGTGTGGATCGAGAGTTTGCCGAGGAGCACCCACCGGAAAAAGTTCATCGGTACCACCCACCAACTTTATTGATGAGAGAGTTTATTTCCGAAGTTGTTTTTCTGGACAACACCGCATTATGGATTGATGGCGAACGGGCAAAGGCAAGATCATCTGATTGGAGACTTTTTGCACTATTTCACAAGGCCGTATCAAGCTGGCTTCAGGAAATCATCCAGAGCTGGCCTTCGGAGAAACGTAGTTGTAATTTCCCCGCTTTTCACTTCCGCCCCACAGTCGAAGATTTCAATATTGATGAATTAGCGAAGTCGCCATTAGCAAGTGGGGTAGTCATTAAGACAAGATTGATCGAGACGGGGTGTGTAGAATTGTGCCTCACAAAAATCGGACTCCGAGGAATGATGGAGAAGGGAAATCAGGTTGAAAGAAAGCTGGTCAAGGCGCTAATAACTTTAGTTGAGAACATCTCTACTGAAGACCTTTCCAGTCAAGAGCGCCACAAGATCGAACAAATTGCACATGACCCATCAGCCCGTTACCTGCATCTCGGAACATCGCAGGAAGGGAGGTCCTTTGCCGGAGAAGAAGCTGGCAACCACCTGCTTCATTTAAGAGAGGCACCAAAGGCTTTAATCGCCCAAGATTTTCTAGCGAAATTTGTCCGCGAATCGGGTTTCCTCGGACAGTCTTTGGAAACAGAGACGGCCAAGGCCTTCCTTCAGAAGTGCGTTCAAAAGCTGGAGGGAAACCTTCTTCAAAAATGTCAGGAATTCTCAGCTGAACATCTTGTGATCAAAGCCCTGACAAATTCTGAGTATATCATGGCAGATCGAAGTCGATATCACCGTACGATCCATTCGGTAAAAGCTCTTGATGAAGAAAAAGGAGAAAAGGCGCAGGCCGACTTTCGCAAGAGAGAAATTCAGCGCACTCGCACTGGGACAGCTTCGCGAGGTCTCATCGAGTTCGCCATAGTGGCTTGCCCAGAAGAAGGACGGAAGTGCACCGATTGGGAATTCCACCACCTACTTGGAATTGCTTCACTTATTATTGAAATTGGACAACTACGCGACTCATTCCAATATCGCCTTCGCGATCATGCTCTTAATGTAACCCCCAGTGGGTTTTTTGGATTCGATGACGGTGAGCAGAACGTCATTTTTCATGAATACCAAACCGCGATCAGCGGCGAACAATACGATTGGAGTCTGGAAGAAGCTCTTTCAGATGACGAACCAGAAGAAGAAATCGAAGAAGGCGAAACTCCTGTTCGTAAAGAATTTGCAACCGCGTTCGAAGCTGAATTTGGGGTGAGCTTATCAGATATTTTTACTTTCTCGGCTGAAATGAATCACCATCAGCAAAGCTCAGAAAAGCTGGTTGAAAGCGTTTCTATAGATAAATTCAAAGAGTTAGTTTCTTCGAGTTGCGGACCTATCTCAGACGCTCTCTTGTCCGCCTTTGCCCTACGCACAAGAGACGACTATTACGAACTCCCAGAACAGCTTCCTGCATCAGAACGCTACTTATGGCGTTACGGGAGGTGGCTATCGCTAATTAGGCGACCCTTCATAGAGATTCACGGAAAAGTGATCTTCGCGCCTTCCTTACTGAAAGATCATGCGGAGAAATTAGTGGAAGCCTTCAGTGGTGGACATATCTCCGAAGGGAGCTGCCGCAGTGCTGAGATGAAAGCTTGGCTAGCAAAAAGGAATAATGAAGCTGGCTCAGATTTCGAAGAAGATGCTAGAGAAAAGCTTAGATCAGCCGGTTACCGAGCAGAAAATGCCACCATGGGACTTCTTGGGAAATCTAAAGACGGAAGCGATGTCGACATTGTTGCTTGGCAGCCAGAAAGCAACACGATCTGGATCATCGAAGTTAAACGGCTCAAACGTTGCCTCAACATCGCTGAAGTTGGAAACCAATTCAATCGGTTTCAGGGATCTGATGATAAGAAAGATAAGCTAACGAAACACCTAAACCGTCTCAAATGGATTGAGCAGAACCCGAAGGGACTCGAAATTTTCACCAAAGTTTCAAACCCTAAGATTAAAGGGTTTGTACTAACGAATGGAACAACCCCTCTTAGATGGGCTCCTTTGGTTGCAGGGTTATCAGATTTCGTGACTATTGACGAAGTGTTGAGCTACCTAGAAAACGCCGGTGGACCTACTGACAGTTGAGGAACGAGGCTGGCTAGAATTCAAATTTCAAGATCTATGAACACTATACTAAAGAAGTGTTTCACCTTTAAAAACCTAGGCGAATTAAGATTCCATGATATAGTTCATCTACTCGTTTTTCGACACCATCCCTTAAAGGGAGCATTGAAAAATGCTGCTTGAGTCCACTTGTAATCATCATGGCAGTCTTAAACGACGATCAGAACTAACCAAAAAATCAGCTCGGCGAATCTACCAAATTGCAACCGAGCTGAATCAACGAATTGATGATGCATGATATACGTAATCCATGGGACCTTCAAACGAAAACCAAGCCGAAGCCCAAAAAACGGAAACTCCCCTCGAACGCCTCCATTGGACGCACTACGGGAAACAAAACTGAGACACACCAAGCTATTCCAATCCTCAGCTTCCCTTCTGAAGTGAAAGCTACAGAAGCAAGGATAGATCGCCTAGAGATCAACTTAGACCTTGGACATTTAATAATGAATGGAGAAGAGAATGAAAGATGGAGGCAACTTGCCAGTGCTCCTCCTGTAGACCATCGAGGACAAGAACACCTAGGTCTCTACGGAAAACTCCTTGGCTCTGTCCCCAACGGCGGAGTTGGTTCAAGGCCGCTGAAAATCCGAAGGAGTAAGATTCAATTTCAAGCTGCCGATCTAGGGGCACCTCTTTTCTCGGGAGCCATCTCAACTAGGAAAAGTCCAGTAGGCCATAACTCGTTTCTGTATCGCATCCTCCCTACTCTGAGCCTGAATCCGACTAAGGCCCTGAATCATTTACGAGATAGGCTATGGACGAATGAAGACGAATCTTGGGAGAACTTGGTATTTAGAGACGAGGCTTTTGAGGCTGAGTTTGAACTTCAAAAATCCCTAGACGGCAACTCCAACCTTCTTCCTTTGAGCATCTCTCATGCTCTTTCGCAGGATGCAGATCGCGGATACCTGAGAGCGGTGGTGAATGGCCTCACATCAGAGCTAAGAAGGTCAATCCTACCCTTTAGAGGAGCTGTTCAAAACGGAATCAAGCTCGACGAAATTACACCTGTAACTGTCGAGCATTACTGGGAGTTCCAATGCTCGGAAGCACCAGCTAAACTAGATGGATTTGCTCCCCTTCTAAAAGCGTTCTGCAAAGACTCATTAACGCGGGATCATCAAGCCTCCGACGACAACCTAAACAAGAACGGACGTTCAATTCATCTACGCCTAGGCAAAGGAGAGGAAATTGTCGTCTACGCAAAAACATCAAACCGCCTCCGTTTTGAAGTCCGACATTCCCCACGAAAGCAAAGTAATCTATTGCCTGAGGGATTCACTTCGAACTCCATAGTAGAGTTTGAAGGTAGTCTTCGAAAGCTAGCCGAAAGAGCATCAGAGAGAGTAAACAACCTTCTTAACTATCTTTCAGAATGGCGTGAAGAATCGCCTCAAAGTCGGGCATCATCTTCAGCCTTCGCATCGCTCTGGTTCCAACATCTTGGCTTCTCTGGGGCATCTACCGAACTCTTAGAGTTTCTCCGCTTACATGGAAAAATCTCAGGTGGTCAATCTCTCTCCCCCGCTTCCAAAAAGTTACTTCGAAGAGCAAAGAGCAAAGAACTCATTTATTCCGAGCTAGGAAGTTGGTTCCCAAAAAAGTTCGATGAGGGGTGGACAGACCCCGCAGCTCACTCTATTAATAAGGGACTCAAAGGTGAGACACAAAGCGTTCCATCGCCAGCCGTAACTCCTTTATTTTCAAAGAAAACAGGCTATGAGAAGGTAGTCCTTCCCTCTCCGCCACTTTTTTACTCATGATCAGCAAGGTTGACCGCTACCTGATCCGCCAAGTTCTTATGGCGACTCTTTTCGCGGTCGGAGCTCTGAGTCTCGTGCTCATTTTGGGGCGGCTTTATAAGGAAATTCACGATCTCCTCGTGGCCAAGCAAGCCCCTCTTTCCTTTGTTTGGATTTTTATCCTGCAGCTGCTCCCCTTCTCTCTTGTGTTTACCATTCCTTGGGGATTTCTCGCAGCGGTCCTCCTCACCTTCGGTCGGCTTTCTTCAGATCAAGAAATCACCGCGCTTCGGAGCAGCGGGATGAGTCTCTTTCGGATTGCCACTCCTGTTCTCATCATCGGCGCTCTTTTTTCTGCGCTGTGCCTCTGGCTCAATGCCTCTCACGCCCCGCGAGCAAAAGCGGCCATAAAGTTGATGCTCTATGAGGATATTAAAAATGATCCTTTGCGTCTCATGGAGCCCGGCACGGTGCAATCAAAACTCAAAGGCCAAAAACTCTACATTGAAGAACGAGGTGAGGAAGGAAACCTCAAAGGATTTCACCCTTATCAGCTCTCATCAACCGACCCTAATGCCCCACCGCTGGGTTACCTTTATTCCAAAAATGTCGATCTCACCTTGAATAATGAGAAGCAGCAATTCGACCTTCAGCTCAACACCGTTTATGGAGAGGTCTTTGATCGAGAAGGGAATCTCCAGCTCTTCTTCGCGGAAAAAGCAGAGCCTTGGGTTCTGACTTATCCCCTCACAAAACGTCAACTAAAGCCAAACACACTCGCGAACTCAGAGATCGATGAGCTTTTGGCAAATCCACCGCCTGAGGTCGATCCAGAGAAGCTTCCAAACTACGCCTTTGAGCGTGATCGTCGTTACGCCTTTTCTCTCGCGCCGCTGGCTTTGGCTTTTGTGGGAATTCCGCTCGGGATGAATTCACGACGACGCGAGACTTCATCCGGTCTCACCATGAGTCTCGTCATTGCTTTCGGATATTTCCTTGTTCTTATCCTCGCAGAGGAAACTCGCGCCGATAATCTCGCGCTTTCGCAGTCCCTCCTTTGGCTTCCCAATTTGCTGGGAGTTGCTCTCGGGCTTTGGTTTATGCGCCGTGCTTCACTTAAAGGTTAGAAGGGCGCTTAGGCCTGCCTAAATCTGGAAGTCATTTTCCCCGGAACTTTCGTGGAGACCGCATTCGTATTTTTGGCCACCATACCGGGTAGACTCGGCGCCCTCACCCTCTTCTGGCTTACGCGTGGAGTGCCAGTCGCCCATCGTAACGTAGCCCTGTTCTTCGAGTGGGTGCTTGGGGAGCTTTTGATCGAAGAAAAACGAAGAGACCTGAGCGTCTGCCCAATCAAGGATTGGATAAGCTTTGAGGGTCTTCCCCTGCTGTTCTGCGAGTTCGCGATCCGCACGCGTTGAGGACTGACTTCTGCGAAGGCCACTCAGCCAGATATCCCCGCCAATTTCTTGGAGCGCGCGGTTCATTGGTTCAACCTTATTGATCTTACCGTATTCCTGGGGGTTGGTTTCCCAGAGTTTCGGCCAGTTCGCTTCCTGCCAAGCAGCGGTGAACCTCGGAACGTAGTGGCGAATATCGACATCGAGTTCTTCAGTGAGTTGCGCGATGTAGTCGTAGGTCTCTTTGAAAAGATAGCCGGTATCAACAAAAATGATGGGGATTTTAGGCGCGTTCTCGGCGATGAGTTTAAGCATCACTGCGGCCTGAAGACCAAAGCTGGTGCTTGCGACCACGCGGTCACCGTAGGTCTCGTAGAGCCACTTGATACGTGCGCCAGCCTTCTTGTCTTTGAGAATGGCGGCGATGTCTTCAGCTTCGGTGAGCACGGCGGACATGAGACTCTAGGCTTCGAGTTTCAAATTAGCATGGAAGTCCAATCCGTTCACGGTCGCAGCGATGTGACCGGCACGGATGACCCAATCACCGAACTTCTCACCTTCGTCACGAGACTTGGCGTAGTCTTCGATGAGAGGCTTGAGGAGTGCGATTGCTTCTTCTCGAGTGACTGCTTCTCGGTATAGCTTATTAAGGCGATCACCAGCGTGTCCGCCACCGAGGTAGAGGTTGTATTTTCCAGGAGAGCGCCCCACGAAGGCGATCTCAGAGAGGAAAGGACGACCGCAACCATTCGGGCAACCAGTCATGCGGATGGTGATGGAGTCGTGGCGCATCCCGGCATCTTCTGTGATTTTTTCCAGCTCGGTGATGACACCCGGGAGACCGCGCTCAGCTTCAGCGAGTGCGAGACCGCAGGTTGGCAGTGCCACGCAAGCGATTGAATTAAGACGCAGACCAGATTGCTCGTGAGAATTGAGGAGGCCATATTCTTCAAGAAGAGCCTCGATCGCTGGACGTTCGGATGGAGCGACGCGAGCGATGACGAGGTTCTGGTTTCCAGTGAGGCGGAAGTCGCCTTGATGAATCTCAGCGATCTTACGAAGACCAATCCGCGCTTCATCACGCACCCGCCCACCTTCGATAAAGAGATTGAGGTGTGAGTTCCCTTCGTGATCTTCGACCCAGCCGAAGCGATCGCCATTGTCTTCAAATTTGAACTCACGAACGGGCTCGAGATCGTAGCCGAGGTATTCGTTGAGCTTTTCGAGGAACCACTCAGCCGAGCGATCATCGATGGTGTATTTGAGACGAGCGTGCTTTCGGTTGGTGCGGTCACCAAAGTCACGCTGCACAAGGAGGACCTTTTCAGAAACATCAATGACCTGCTCAGGAGTGCAGAAGCCGATGATGTCAGCCAGACGGGGGTAAGTTTCTACCGCTCCGTGAGTCATGCCCATTCCGCCACCCACCGCAACATTGTAACCGATCACTTTTCCACCTTCGACAATGGCGACGAAGGAGAGGTCATTTGCGTGAATGTCAACATCGTTAGACGGAGGCACAGCCACCGCGATTTTAAACTTCCGTGGGAGGTAGGTTTTTCCGTAGATCGGCTCGACCTCTTCTTCAGTGGACTCGACCTTTTCGCCATCGAGCCAAATCTCATGATAAGCTCCGGTCGCTGGTGTGAGGTGATCACTGATCTCTTGGGAAATTTTAAGAACGTCAGCATGCGCTTCGCTTAAGAAGGGGTTCGGATTGCACATCACATTCCGGTTCACATCACCACAAGCCGCAATGGTATCCATGGCGGCAGCATTAATCCCTTGAATCGTCTTTTTAAGCTGAGTTTTGATGACCCCGTGAAGCTGGAAGGCCTGACGAGTGGTGATCTTAATTGTGCCGTTCGCGTAAGTGGTCGCGAGATCGTCCATCTTGATCCATTGTTCAGGCGTGGCGACTCCTCCTGGAACGCGAACCCGAATGAGGAAGGAAAATGCTTTCTCGAGCTTATTCTTCCGACGTCCTGCGCGGATGTCGCGATCATCCTGAAGGTAGCAACCGTGAAACTTAAGGAGCTGTTGCTCATCCTCAGTGAGACCACCGGTGGAGGTGTCAGCGAGACCTTCTGCGAGTGTGCCTCTAAGGTAGTTCGAATCGATCTTGAGATATTCGTTGTGGGCGAGTTTTTTTTCTTCGGCCATGAGTCTAAAAAGTTGAAATTAAAACGGGTGGAAATTAGGCAGGTGGAAATTAGTAGACGTCGCGCTGGTAGCGCTTGTCTTTTTTGAGTTGGTCGACGTATGCGGTGGCTTCTTCCGTGGAGAGTTCACCCTCGACTGAGACGATATCAATGAGGGCTTGGTGGACATCCTTGGCCATGCGTTCGGCATCACCGCAGACGTAGAATGATGCGCCTTTTTCGAGCCAAGCGTAAAGTTCGGTGGCGTTCTCACGCATGACGTCTTGCACGTAGTATTTCTCGGGCTGATCGCGAGAGAAGGCGACATCGAGCTTGGTGAGACTCCCCTCTTTAAGGTGATCTTGCCACTCAAGCTGATAGAGGAAATCGTAGGAGTATTTTTGATCTCCGAAAAGAAGCCAGCTTTCCCCTTTTGCGCCACGCTCGGCACGCTCTTCGACAAAGGCACGGAACGGAGCGATTCCAGTTCCTGGCCCGACCATGATGATCGGAGCTTCGTCACTCTCAGGGAGTCGGAAGTTCTTATTCTTGTGAACGTAAACGGAAATCTTTTCACCCGTTTTCGCTTCGTCAGCGAGAAAAGTAGAAGCAACGCCCTTGCGAGCCTTGCCGTGACCGTCGTAACGAACCGCAGCAACGGTGAGGTGGACTTCACCAGGATGCGCCTTCGGGCTTGAAGCAATTGAGTAAAGGCGAGGAGGAAGCTTACGCAGAATGCTCACAAACTGCTGAGCGGTGAGATCCTTGATCGGATAAGTTTCGACAAGATCGATAATCTGACGACCCCAAATCCACTCTTTAAATTCTTCTTTTGAATCGTCGTCAAGAAGCATGGCAAGATCAGCATTCGGAGAGAGCGCTTCGTATTTCTTTACGATCGCACGGGAAAGCGCGGTGATATCGAGCTTGCTTGCGAAGGCCTCCGCAACGGTGGTTTTCTCATCACCCTTGAGTACGACTTCTTCTGATCCGGAAAAGCCAGTAGCCTTTAAAAGATCTGCAACGACTTCCTTGCAGTTGTTAGGAACAACCGCGAGGGCATCGCCCGCCTCGTAATCCAGCCCCGAACCTTCGAGTGAAAGTTCAACGTGCATCGTCTCTTTTTCTGAACGCTCACCATTGAGCATGACATGATCTAGAACTTCAGAGGGGAAAGGATTCTTCTTACTGTATTCGGTCGTTACCGCGGCCGCAACCGAACCGAAATCTCCGACCACAACACTACTCGAACCAAGCTCTGCAAAGAGACGGTCCGCCCAAGCAGCGTAAGAATCATCGAAATCGACATCGCAATCTTCACGTGCCGTGATACGCTCTGCCCCGAACTTTTCGAGGCGTTCGTCGAAGATTTTGCCCATCTCACAAAACTTCTCGTAAGAAGTATCTCCAAGAGCGCAAACGGTAAAACGCTTCCCTTTGAGATCGAGCTCTTCTTTATTGAAAGCCTCAAAGAAACCTTCGGCAGTTTCAGGTGGCTCACCATCGCCCCACGTGGAGATGATAACGGCTAGATTGTCATGCTTCGCAAGGTCGGCCGGCTTCAGGTCGGCGAGATTGAGCATGGACGCCTTAACTCCCTTCTTCTTCGCCGTTTTCACCGTGCGATCGGCTAACGCTTCGCTATTTCCGGACTCAGTGCCGTAAACGACGGTGAGATTCGCAGGAGCAGAAGCTTGCTGAGGAGCACGACCAGCAAGGAAACCACTCAACCAAGTATTTTGCTCGGGAGTGAAACTGGAAAGAAACGCTGAAAGAGATGCGCTTTGCTCAGGGGTAAAGGGAGCGTGTGGAGGGATCATGAAGGTCTGAGATTCTTAAACCTGATAAAGTTGATTATCTTTGTTAGCTTTCGCTGTCGAGAAGATGACTTTGTTTTTAACAGCGTGCAAATCCTTTTTTCTGATACCTCAAAATTTCTTAAGCAATCTTAAGGATTATCCCAGCATCTCAGGGCGATCAAGCTCGGGCTGTTCCGAGGTCCAACTGACGAAGGGCAAAGTCGAAATGATTGATGACCTCCTTGTGGGCATTGCCTTGGTTGCCTATAAGAGCAAGGGCATAGCCTCCCCCTTGGGCGATGATCTGCCCGGCGACGGCGGTCTGGGTTCCCATCGCGTCAGTGGTGAATAATCCCCCCCTCAAGGTCGAGCACTTCTAGCAGCCCGGGCAGCCCAGGCAGCCAGAAGGCCATCCTGAAATTGACCGGGATCGGTCAGTTGGAATATATGAGGCAGGATCCGAGCACGTGGAATCCCCCTTGGAAAGTGATATTCATTTTTTGAATCAGTCGCGCTGTCGTTTGGCAAAATATTCGATCTCTGTAAATCCGTTCATTCTACAAAGTATTCCAGTAACACACATGAAGAGAAC
>JBDNAW010000117.1:0-37831 GCA_039768255.1 Akkermansiaceae bacterium
GACCGCCTCTATTGCGATGCCGCCGAGAGCGAGCGTCGTCAGGCCAGCGTCTGGGTCATCGGTCAAATCTTCGATGCCATGGTGAAGCTTCTCGCTCCCATCCTCGCCTACACCACTGAGGAAGCGTGGGAACACGCCGGACGTAAAGAAGGAGAAGGCAGTATCCACGAGCAAGACTTCCCCGAAGTGAACCCCAAGTTCGCGACGACGGAAGCGATCGCAAAAGTCGACGCCCTCCTCGCCGTCAAAGCCGTCATCCAGACCGCGATCGAAGAGAAGGTCCAAGCCAAGGAGTTCAAAAAGAACAACGAAGCCAGCGTCCTCCTCACCGTCCCCGCGAATCACCAAGTCATCGATCTCCTCAAGGATTCCGACTTCGCCAAAGAATTCTTCATCCTCAGCGAGCTCAACCTCGTTGAGGGAGATAAACTCTCAGCCACCGTCTCCGCCACCGGTCACGAAATGTGCCCCCGCTGCCGCCGCTACGAGCCAATCGTCCAAGACGACCTCTGCCAACGCTGCGCGGATGCGGTCTAATATGGAGCAAGGGCGTCTCGCCCTGTTTCATGAACAATTTTAAGCCGGAGCCAAAAACTCCGGCTTTCTTGTTATTATTCTTCGGGCGCCATCCCGAAGAATTTGGATTCTCTAGCACAACACCTCCTTTAGCTGTTAATTTCACGCTCATTTGAGTTGTGACCTGCCCCCCAAAGACTGGAACGCTTTTAATCTACCACTTCCGATTTGGGTGAAGGAAGCTTTGGCGATACGGGTGTTAGCGGAGCGGGGGGCGATGAAGTTTCACCCGGAGGTGTCATTTTTAATCGGGGAGAATGGAATGGGGAAGTCGACACCCGTGCTTGATGATAAGAACTACCGACTCGTTTGGTAGAGGGAATTTCCTTGGCTATCACGGTGCTCGAAGTGGAGCTTGTCGGAGGCGGAGATGATGAGGAATCCTCCGCGAGGTCTCGGAGAGATGAACGGTTGCTGCACGAGGGCATTGGGGTCGGTGCTTTTTTGGTCCCCGGGTTTTCTTCCGAGGCGGGAGTTCTCGTCGTTGAGCGCGCCGCAGGCGAATTCGTTAATCCCACTGGGGTCGATGCTGTGGTATTGCCAATGGCGGTCGCCGCAGATCGTGATGAGGTCGGTGAGTTTGTTTTCTTGGAGCCAATCGAAAAAGGTGTCGCGCTCGTGACGGAAGCCTTTGAGATTGGCGTGATTGTCCTTTTTGTAAGCATCGTCTGGTCCGACCAGCGGAGTGGGGCTGACGATGATTTTCCATTTGGCATCGCTCTCTTTCAAAGTGCGCTTGAGCCAGGTGAGTTGATCGACTCCCCAAAGGGTTTTTTTTGGGCCGTCTTTCATCTTGTTTGGCGAGCGGTAGTCGCGACCTTCGGTGAGCCAGATCTGGAGGTGCTTGTTGATACGGTGGGTGCGGTAGGTGGGGCTTTGGGAATCGCCTGCGGGGACGATGGGGAGTTGTTCGCGAAAGATGTCGATACCGGTTTGGGGATGCGGAAGGGCGTCCGAGGTGTGGTCGGAATCGTTAAAGCGAAAGTCGTGATCGTCTTTCGACCAGTAAGTAGGTGTGGCGGAAAAGAAGTCGATCATGCGCGGAAAACGGAATTGCTCATGCCAGCACTTGCGAAGTTCAGGAACGGTCTTTGCGTCGCGGAACGGGTTGTCGTAGTAAACGATGTCGCCAGTGCCGATGAAGAAGTCCGCGCGCACGTCTTTCATGGCTGTGAAGGAGGGGAAGCCGAGACGTTTGTCTTCCGGAGTTGCGGTGAGGGGACCACTTGAGCGGGCGCTTTTTCCGTGGAGGAACTTGTTGTAGTTCATGCAGCTGCCCACAATGAAAGTGACGGGCTCTGCGGATGATTTTCCGGGAAGGGTTTTAAAAGAACAGGTGGGGCCGCGGTGGGGGTTGTCGTCGGGTCCTCTATAGAAGGCGCGGTAGTAGTAGGTTTGATTGGGCTTGAGATCGCTAAGGTGAAAGCGAGCAATGAAGTCGTTTTCTGCGCTAGCTTTTACAAAGGGAGATTGCTCGAAGTCGGTGAAGTTTTTATTGCGCGACCACTGGAAGGCGACGAGTCCAGGGGCGCCGGGAAGGTCGCCGTCCGCTTGAAGATGTTTTCCTTGAGTGAGGCGAGTTTGCAGGAGAGCGGAAGTGGTGGTGACTTCGCCTGCCATCGTGCCTTGCCCTAGCGTGAGGGAAGCGTGGTGATCGGGAAGTTCCACAATTTGAACCCACCATGGGTTGATGCCAGCCTTGGTTGTGCCAAGGCGGGTGAGGTTACCGTCGTTTTCGATGCGGAAGGTGGCGATGTTTCCTGAGCGTTGTCCGGCGGCGAGAAGGAAGTTGCCGTCGGGTGAGATATTGAACGAGCGAGTGACTTCTTCGGTAAGCACGCGGGTGAGCGCGATGAGTTTTTTCGAATCGGGGTCGATCCGAAAGGGTGCGATGACGTTGTAGCCTCGGTTTGCGAGGTAGACGAATTTCCCGGACGGGTGGACTTCGATATCGGAGGTGGAGTGTCGCCCCGCGAAGTCTGCCGGAGGGTAAATGGGAATGGTTTCGACGGTTTTCAGGGTGCCTTTTTTAGAATCAAAGAGATAGCTCGTGATGGAGCGGCCTTGCTCGTCACTTCCATAGGCGTGGTGATTGTTGGGGTGAATGGTGAGGTGCCGAGGGCCGGAATTTTCTTCGCGTTGAAGCTTGGGCGTTGAATTTGGGGTGAGGAGTCCAGTCTTCAAGTTGACCTTGAATTGATGAATCGAATTGGGCCGTGTGTGAGGGATGAAGGCGAACTGCCCGGACGGATCGAGTGTGATGCAGTGGGCGCGCTCATCGGTCTCGACCATTTGGAGCGGCCTCTCCGAGAGGGAGCCATCTTCCTTAATACGATGAACGGCGGCCTTGCCCGCTTGATAGTAGGAGCTGATGAGGTAGTTCCCGGAAGGATGGACGGTGAGGAAGGAGGCACTCTCGCCCACTAGAGTTTCACCGAGCAATTCTAAAGTGCCGCCATTCTTGATGCGATAGGCCGCGATGGACTTGCTCTGCTTTAGCGTGACGTAGAGCCGACGATGGTTTTGTGAGACGGCCATACAAGAGGGCGCGCCTAGCACCTCGATGGAATGCGGCGCGCCGAGAGTTCCGTCTTCGTGGATCCGGTAGCTCTGGATTTTTTCATCCTGACCCAAGGAGAGCAATGCCCACTGCTCCGCTGCCGAAGTGAAGACCAGCAGGGAGAGTAAGATGATGAGCGAGCGCATGAAGCTGCGAATCAGAGATGCCCTTTTTTCATCTCGCTGACGGCGAAGTCCACCGCGCGTGCGGTGAGGGCCATGTAGGTCAGTGAAGGATTGGTGCAGCCGGCGGAGACCATTGCGGACCCGTCGGTGCAGAAGACGTTCTTCGCACCCCAGACCTGGTTGTGCTTGTTGAGTACGGACTCCTTCGGCGTGCTGCCCATACGGGCGGTTCCCATCTCGTGGATGCCGAGTCCGATGGGGCATTCTTCTTCCCGTTTACGGATGTTCTTGGCTCCCATCGCTTCGAGCATTTCGACGGCGTCACTGACCATGTCTTTGCGCATGTTGTTTTCGTTCTCGCGATACTCGGCATCCGCGACGACGAGAGGGAGGCCCCACTTGTCGGTTTTGGTTTTGCTGAGTGAGATTCGGTTGTCATCATAGGGCAGGCATTCTCCAAAGCCGGTCATGCTGATACGCCAGGGCCCGAAGGAGGTGAGTTTCTTTTTAAACTCTGCGCCGAAGCCTTCGATGCCACGAGACCACCCGGAGCGCATGCCTCCTCCTTGGTAGCCGAAGCCACGGATGTAGTTGCCATTAGCCTTTTCATGAAGGTTCCGATAGCGCGGAATATAGAAGCCATTGGGGCGACGACCGAAATGGATCTTGTCCTCGTGGGTGTCGAGTTGTGCGCTGGCGCCGACCTTGAGATGGTGGTCCATCAGGTTCCCGCCGAGAGAGCCGCTCTCATCCATGCCATTCGGGAATCGATCAGATTTGGAATTCATCAAGATCGCCGTGGAGGCTACGGTGGAGGCATTGAGGAAGATGATCTTCGCGTAGTATTCGATCGTTTCGAAGGTGATTTCATCGATCAGTCGAACCCCGATGGCTTTCTCTTTTTTGTCATCATAAATGACTTCGGAAACGATGGAGTGCGGGCGCAGGGTCATCTTTCCGGTCATTTCAGCCGCGCGGAGGGTGGCGGCTTGGCTTGAAAAGTAGGCGCCAAAAGGACAACCGCGGCGGCACATATTCCGATAGAGGCAGGTGCCACGGCCGAGCGCCGTTTGCTCAGCGGTGGGTTGAGTGAGGTGGGCGACACGACCGGGAATAAGGGTGCGGCCCTTCCACTTGCCTTCGATGGCAGCCTTAAGATCGAGCTCGGCTGGGGTGAGGTCCATAGGTGGTTGAAATTCGCCATCGGGAAGCTGCGGGAGGCCTTCTTTGGAGCCGGAGATGCCTGCGAATTTTTCAACGTAGGAATACCAAGGAGCGAGTTCCTCGTATGTGATTGGCCACGGGATCGAGATTCCGTCTTTCGCATTTGCTTCCATATCCATGGGGCTGAGGCGGTAGCTCTGTTTCCCCCACATAATGGAGCGGCCTCCGGTGTGGTAGCCGCGCATCCAGTCGAAGCGCTTCTTCTCTTCGTAAGGATGATCTTTGTCATCGACGAAGAGGTAACCGGCATCAGGACGCACGGTGTAGCCGGTGCGCGCTTGCTTGGGTTGCTGCGCGAGCATTTCACGCGACGGTTTATTGAGCCAATTAAGCTGCCAAGGAGCGGAGTTGGTCGTCTTGTAATCGACGATATGCTTGAGATCGTGACCGCGTTCGAGGACGAGAGTTTTAAGGCCTTTTTGGGTGAGCTCTTTGGCAGCCCAGCCGCCGGAGATTCCTGAGCCGACGACGATGGCATCGAAGGTGTGTTCGGCTTTTTCTTTAATCGAGAGATTCATAAAAAATGGGATTGAGTGATTTATATGGCCCAAGCTTTTTGTCCGGGTTCCAGAGGCATGGAGGCGACCCATTTTCCTGGGACGAGATGGTATTCAAAGGCCTGTGTGGCGCCGACCTCGGAGCTGCAGTAGCAGACTTTGACGAGGTCTTTGAATTGATCGATGAAGACATTGGGCTCCCAACCGCCATTTTTCATACGCTGTTTACGCTCGCGGCGGGTATCGGCTTGATATTTGGTAAGGAAAGCGACTTGGTCTTCAGGCTTGAGAGAGTTGAGGTCGGTCTTGTGTTGTTCTTGGCAACGACGCATGAGGTCGGAAATGCCTTCGACGATCATTTGCTGCTGGGCTTCGGGGTAGCAGTCTTTCACGATGATTTCGATCCAGCCAGGGACTCCGGCTTCGATCGCTCCTGGGGTGTCAGTTTTCGGAATGATGGCCTCGGCGATCATCGCGATCTGCTCTTTCTGAGCAGGCCGGAAAAAGGTCAGCTCGCTGGGGTCAAAAGGCTCACCCAATTTTGCAAACGCATTTTCTGGGATAGCGATAGATGCGCCTACCGTGCTGGCGATCATTTTCATTAAGTCACGTCGATCCATAAGGCCGACAGACTAATGAATAGAGAAAATGGCGCGAGGAAAAAGGGGGGGCTTCTTCGCGTGGCGGTTCCTCTAGGCTAGGGCGATACCGGAGTCATCTTCTTGCCTTCTTGATCGATTGGGAAAAGGGCACGGTGCTCTTTCAGGGTGGTCATCATGTGCGTGAAGATGTTTTTAAGTTTTTCGGGGTTTTTGGTGGCGAGATTGGTTGTCTCGAATGGGTCGTTCTTGAGATTGAAGAGTTCGTAGCGTGGTTGTTCTTCAGTGGAAGTAGGAAGGTAGTTGTAGATGAGTTTCCAATCTCCGTCTCGATAGGCGGTGTAGTAGTTGCTACGGTGCTCGTGGGGAAAGTGGTTGAGAAAAACCTCGGGGCGGTCTGGGTTGGCGTTTCCGGTGAGCTGGATTTTGAGAGTGTGGCCATCGAGATGATGATTTTCTGGGGGGGCTTGACCGGTGACGTCTAGAATGGTCGGGAAGAGGTCGAGGATGGTGCCGAGTTGGGTCTGGGTGGCGTTTTGGGCGATGGGGAATTTTTGCTGATGAGCGTTTTCGGAGTCCGGCTTGGCCCAGGCGGCGATGAAGGGGACACGGGTTCCTCCCTCGTAGCGGGAGCCTTTTTTACCGAGGAGCGGGGTGCTGCTTCCGTAGGTGTTGGCTTGGCCGAGGGGGGAGTCTCCTCCGTTATCACCGAGGAAGATGATGAGGGTGTTTTCGGCGAGGTCTTCGCTTTCGAGGTGATCGAGGAGGTCGCCTAACGACTTGTCCATTCCTTCGACAAGGGTGGCGTAGGCTTGTGCTCTTTTGGGCTTCCCGGAGTCGGCGTAATTTTTCGCAAAGCGAGGATCGGAATCGAAGGGCGAGTGGAGCGCGTAGTTGGCGAAGTGGAGGAAGAAGGGCTGTTGCGCGGACTTGGCTTTGGTGATTTCTTTTTTGGCTTCTAAGGTGAGAGCTTCGGTGAGGAAAGTAGAGGTGCCGTGGTAGGCGGAGAGGTCCTTGACGGCGTGGGTGGGAATTTTGCCATTTTTCCCGGGTTTATTACCGAAGTCTTTTTCGCCATAGTAGCTGGCGGGGCGGCCAATGCTATCGCCTGCGATGTTGACCTCGAAGCCGAGGTTTTCTGGGCGCTGACCATCGTGATCGAAGGGGCCGAAGTGAGCTTTTCCAATGTGGATGGTGCGGTAGCCATCTTTTTGAAGAAGGCGGGGGAAGGTGAGGTCATTTTTGGTGAGGCCTTTCCAGTTCCAATTTTTGGGAGTGAGTCTCGAGGCGTTGTCGTAGTCTGGTCTGATCCAGTTGGTGGTGCGATGTCGGGCGGCGTTTTGCCCGTTCATGATGGAGATACGGGTGGGGGAGCATACGGAGTGAGCGTAGAATTGGCTGAAGCGAGTGCCTTGAGCTGCAAGGCGCTCCATGTTTGGGGTGCGATAAAATTTGTTGAGAGGATGCTTTTGAGGTTGCCCTTTTTGATCTGTGAGAAGCGCCAGAGAGGTATCCATGGGGCCCATGTCATCGACGAGGAAGAGGACGACGTTTGGTTTACTGAAACTCTCATTCGAATTTTTCTTTAGAGCGCTTTTGATGGAAGTGGCGACTTGGTCAGCCAAGAGCTTCGAGCCTGCTGGTTTGAAATGCACATCGCCGTGTTTAACGGCGAATTGAGGCATCTTGCCAGCCATCACGGAGTGGAGGTCGTTGATCTGAATTTGGTGCTTTTCCATCACCGCAAGGGCGGATTTATTGTAGCGGACATCATCACCAAGCTTGCGCCCAGCTTCGCCTTCTGGGACTGGGGTGGTGGTGGCGAAGATGAGGGTGGCTCCAGTTTTTTCGAGGCGTTGAACGAGGTTTTCGAGGTTGGCGGCGTATTCCTCGATGCTGTGGGTTACCGTTCCGTTTACTTTGTCGCGCTTCCCTTGGACTTTAGATTCAGGGTGGCGGTAGCAGAGGTCATGCAGGCCCCAGTTGAAATGGATGACGTCCCATTTCTGATCACCGAGCCATTTGTCGATGTTCGTGAGCCCCTTGCTAGTGGGACCTCCGTTGGTCCGGATGCGGTGCACGTTGGCGATTCCTTTGAGTTCGGCACGAGTGGGTAAGGTGTAAGCGATCGAGATGGAATCACCAATCAAGAGGACACGAGGGAGAGTCGGGTCATCTTTGATGGGAGCCATCGGGCGAGCCTTCTTTTGAGCAATGCTGGGGAGGCAGAGGAAAGTGAGGCTGAGAAGGATTAAAATGACGCTTTTCATTTTGGGACTCTGCGCAATCGTTCAAGGTAGGTCAAACCTCCTAGCTGAGTATGGATTGGAAGAAGTGCTCCGGAATATTCTGCGGTCTTTCTTGCAAATACCGAGTTTCAGGAGGAGCTTTCGTGCTCTTTGATTTAAGATTAGCGATTTGATCGCCTCACCCAGCCCTCAGATGATTCTTCACCAAATTAAGTGTGTTTTTTCCCGCAGTGTTTTTTCGCTGTGCGGCGTATTATTTGTTTCTGGCGAGGAAGTGGTGTTGGCGAGCTGGTATGATTTCTCGGCAGGGTATCAGCTTTATCGTTATTCGGGATCGCCCAAGGGGGCGGATGGGGGGGTGGTGAATGTGCGGGGGAACCTTTGGGGTGGGAACGGCGCGCGGGAGACATGGGGATCCAATGATGGCACCTTTGGAGCTACAGAGTCAGTGGGGAGTAGTGCGATTGATGGGGGGATGGCGTTGCGGACGGATCGTGATTTTATCGATTTCACCGTGATCAATGACACGGCGGGAAGTCTGGAGCTGAGTCGTGTGTTATTTGATTTTGCGAGTGTGAATGGAAATTCACCGAGAAATCTCAAGCTTCTCTATCTGAGTGGAGGGCTTGAAATTCCCAATAACACTTTGATTCAATCGTGGACGGAGATTCATAATGGTTTGGCTAGTATTTCAGATTATGAAGATGTGGAGGTGAGTCTTACGGGGCTTGCGGATCGAGTTTTGGCAGGCGGGCAGACCGCGAAGTTTCGCTTTCAAGTCGATACGGCGTTGAACCAATTTCAGGCGATGATTCTGGATAATATTGCGGTGATGGGTTCATCGCATGAATTTCGTGTCCTAACTTACAACATTCATGGTGGAGTAGGCCCAGATGGGGAGGGGGATTTACAGACCAATCTCACCACTTTGAGGGACACCTTGATGAAAGGTGAGGACGTCTTGTGTCTGCAGGAGGTGGGGGCTGGGGGTGCGAGTGAGGTGACGGCAGACTGGGCGACGGTGAAGGCCGTTTTTTCTGATTATCCTTATACTTATCAAACCAAGAACGATACCACGGGGTTTGTCTGGCCATGGGAAACGCGGAAACAGACATCAATTGCCATTTTATCGAAGCATCCTTTTGAGAGCACTCATAGTGCATTGGTTCAAACGGACCCGCAGGGAGATCGATGGGAGCGCAATGCCCAGCATGTGCAGATTAAGCTCGGCGAAAAAGTGGTTCATATCTTCAATTTCCACAACACTTACAATTTCTTCGACAACGACTATGAGTCTGAAAAAGCGGGGATGACGAAGTTTAAGACGTATGTTTTAGGGAGAGTCGGGGCGGCTTCAATGAATGATGCCGGGCGTCTCTTGATGTTGGGTGATTTTAATGTGCTTCAGGGGAATGTGGATGCCATTTTGGGAGCGACTTCGCGTCGCAGCAATGGTCTTGATCATATTTCAAGCACGGCGAGCTATAGTGCTGCCGGTGCTTATGCAACTGTGGCGGCGGACTTGTCTGATCACAATGCGGTCTGGGCATCACTTGATCTGCAAGCGCCGACACCGGATGTAATGACGTGGGCTTCGCTTCCTGTTGCGGCGAGTGAGACCTCGATCACGATGGCAGCGAGCACGTTGGCGGACCCGAATGGAGTGGAATACTATTTTTCGAATCTCGATTTTCCGGACAAGTCGCATGACAGCGGTTGGCAGGAGAGTCTGGTCTTTGTCGATACCGGCCTTTTATCCGCGACGCCGTATCGTTACACCGTGATGGCGAGAGATCAGTCGGGGAATGGAAATGAGACACTCGTGTCTGTCGAAGCGACGGCTTTTACTGATGACGGAGATGATCTTCCGAACGACTGGGAGTTGACTTATTTTTCCGACCTGAATGAGAGCACGGGGGCTTCGGGCGAAGACTACGATGGCGACGGGGTGAACGATTTTAACGAATGGATCGCAGGCACGGACCCGAGCGATAAGATGTCGCAGTTCCGCTCATGGATCGACCGGAGTGGAGAAGTATCTATACTCAAGTGGACATCTGTGCGGGATCGAACCTATCGTGTTTTTTCCTCTCCGAATTTGACCACTGGTTGGGACGAAGTGCTTGGGAGTCATACTCCTTCTGGAGTGGAAGGGAGTTACGAGCTTGATACTTCGGCTCTAGACGAGCGATTCTTCCGGGTCGAAGTGTCTAAGTAGGGAATGCTTTTTTGATCATAGGCTTGCAAAGGATGTTATCGTGATGCAATTTAATGCAATGAAATTTGAGAGGTTCGTGATCTCGGCTCTAATAGCTACGCTTTGGCCGGCGGCTTCTGGGGACGAAATCGGTGAGCGGGTGGATGCACGAATGGTGGATGGGGTGGCGGTGACCGAGGGAGTGATTCGTGTCCGACGCCGGCATGAGAACGACATGGATTTCTCGAAATACAATCCTTTCTATTGGGAGGGGCGACGCGCGTGGTTCAAGGTAGAAGACTACACACCGCGTGGAGAACAAAAGATGGTCTTTACGCTGCGGACAGAGTGGCCGCAGGATTACATTCCGACCCGAGGGGCGGATTTTTCGGCGATCTATGCGGGTCACCCTTTGGGAGATGAAACGGGGCGCAGTAAGTTCAAGATTAACACGCGGATGAAGCATCTTGGGGGCTTTAATCATTTCGAGCAAGAACTGGGAGAGTTGTCATTTCATCAGAATCCAGAGGGCTTGAAGGTGGGCGAGCAACTGATCTTTGAATTTCGGTTTTTTAATAGTGAGAGTCATCCGGGTTGGGCGAAGCAGAAGGAGCATAATGCGCATAATCTCTTTGCGTACTACTCGGAGTTTTTCCGAATCAAGATCGGGGAGCCGGGGCTCTTGATTGATAACTTTGAGTCGTCCGAGAAAGTGGCGACGCCGAAACGCTACGCTGGTGGTCGGACGACAGTGCCGACAGTGAAAGTGGAGCCGTGGTCGGCTCTGCAACAGCATGCCTTAAATCTTAAGCCGGAAAATGCGCAAGCTTTTCTGGATGGGCGGACCTGGTTTCATACCGACATGGTGAGTGGAGAGCACCTGAGTGATCCTTCCGATGATAAGCCCTCAATCTTTTTCGATGAAATGCGGATCGCTCGGAAAGGATTGGCGGGAGATGCCTACAACGCGGTTTCGTGTAACAGCTGTCACGTTCATAACGGAGGAGCGCTCATTCCGGAACGCGGGAAGTCGATTCATACTACCATTTTGCGAATGACGGACCCGAAATCGCCTCATGGAATTCAACTGCAAACCGATGGTGATGGAGCGGAGGGCAAGGTCACAATTGAGCGATACGAGACTCGAAACGTTTCCTTGGATGACGGCACCGTAGTGGAGCTTTCGAAGCCGATTTTTCATCTCGATGGTCAGCCGGCCAAGTCATTTTCTCCGCGCACTCCGCCAGCAGTGATCGGCGCAGGGCTTTTGGAAGCCGTTCCCGAAGCCACAATTCTGGAGTTGGCGAAAATATCGGGCGGGGAAGCTCGTCGCGTGGATGGGAAGCTTGGTCGATTCGGTTGGAAAGCAGGGCAGCCTACGGTGCGTGCGCAAAACAAGAGTGCGTTTCAAGAAGACATGGGGGTGAAGGAAATTGGACCCCAGGCCGAAAGAGAGCTCGAAGCTTATGTTTCGCTTCTTGGAGTGCCGCCGCGCACAAATCCGGAAGATCTGGATGTGGTCCAAGGAGAGGCGGTCTTTCGTGGATTGAATTGCAGCAATTGCCACACCCCGATGCTCCGCACGGGAAAGGGAAGTTTTCCTGAACTCGGGAACCAAACGATTCAACCGTTCACTGACCTTCTCCTGCATGATATGGGAGAGGGGTTGAGCGATGATGGAGATCATGCGCTCGCCAGAAAATGGCGCACCGCTCCGCTTTGGGGTCTCAAAAACAAACGTCACGCGGTAGATGACCACAAGGAGGAGTTCCGATCTGGGGATATTCATGTGACATACCGCGAGACGCAGAAGGCCGCGAATAAAAATCCGATTCAGCTCCTCCACGATGGGAGAGCGCGTAGCTTAGCCGAAGCCATTCTCTGGCATGGAGGTGAAGCGGAAGGCTCGGTGAAGGCTTACAAAGCACTTTCAAAAGAAGATCGTAGTGCGCTTGAGGCATACCTATGGGACCTGTGAGTCCTCCAAGCGAAGGAGGCTGAATTATTCGAATTTTAGAATCGAAAGAAGAATTTAGCCTTCTTGATTTGAGCGAGAAGCTTGCTAAGTTTCGGATCATGAACCAGTTCCGATTAATGCTCATATTTCTTCTGTTCGTTGGTGTTTCTTTTGGTCAACCGACCGTTGAAAAGTTACCTGATGATTTATCGGAAAAGACGATCTCGTTGAATCCTGAGTTTATCGTTTATGGAAAAGATCTGGCGGAGAAGGCGGAGAAGCTCCCTTTGCTCATTTTTCTCCATGGTGGCGGTGGGACTGGAAATAATATTCGCAAAGTGGGTCGTGGGCCGATGCGCTTGTTAAAGACAATTGAGCGCGTGGGTGAGCGATGCCTTTGTGTGGTACCACAAGCGGCAAAAAGCCCACGTGATCATGGTGAAAAAGGCGGCTGGGTTCCGGCTGATCTGGATCTTCTTTTGAGCCACCTTAAGAAGACTCTGCCAATCGATAAGAACCGAGTCTATCTCACTGGAAGTAGCATGGGAGGATACGGGACTTTCGTTTGGGCAGCACATTCACCGGATCATTTTGCGGCACTTGCTCCGATGGTTGGAGGTCTTGGTGCGAGAGGTCCAAAAGACATCACTCCTGACCTTGAGGAGTGGGGGAAGAATCTCGCGAAGGTGCCAATGAAGGCTTATTATGGGGCGCTGGATCAAGTGGTGCCAGCAGATCGAGGTGAAATGATTCTCAAGGCCATCAAGAAAGCCGGTGGGAAGAAGGTGGAATTAACCATTCTCGCTGAAGAGGGTCACGGTGCCGCGCGGGTGCCATATGGCGATCCTGAGTTCGTGAAGTGGATGTTTGCTCAGCGGATTATTGAATGATCTTAAGTGCACCAATCGTGCCGGAGATCAATCACCATGAGACGGTTTTTGGTGGAAGTGCTTCCACGCTTTGCATTCCTTCAGCGCGCGTCGTTTTACGTTGAAGAGTGAACGAACTTCTAAAGAAAAATGGACGGTCAGCATGCGGGGGCTTTGTGGCCTTCATGCCTGAGCTGATTAGTCCTCGAGGGGGCGAATCCAGACGTTGCGGAATCGGACGGGGTTTCCGTGATCTTGGAGCTTGAAGGGAAGCTTCTGAGCGTGTGCTTTGTATTCAGTTGCGGCGTGGGGGCCGTTCCAGCCAGTACCACCGCTGAGGACGGTATGGTTTTGCACTAGGACACCGTTGTGTAGAACGGTGAAGGTGGCACGGCGGGTAATTTTACCATCCTGATCGAAGAGAGGGCGCTTGAAAATAATGTCGTAGGTCTGCCACTCGCCGGGCTTGCGGGAGGCGTTGACCAGAGGTTTTTTACGGCCATAGAGGGCTCCTGCTTGGCCGTCGGCGTAAGTTTGATTTTGAAAGCTATCGAGGACTTGGACTTCGTAAGTTCCCATGAGAAAAACTCCGCTGTTGCCACGTCCCTGGCCGCTTCCTTTCACGGTAGATGGAGAGGCCCATTCGATGTGGAGTTGGCAAGAGCCGAAGGCTTCTTTGGTTTGGGCGTATCCTGCACCACGGACGGACTCCATGGCACCGTCGATGACTTTCCATTTGCTCTTACCGCCTTTGGTGTCAGTCCAGTTTTGCGAGAAGCTTTCGGCAGTGCCATCAAAGAGAACGATGGCATCGGAAGGGGCATCTGCAGAGGTTTTACCGGGGGTGACAACGGGTGGAAGTGGCTGCTTGGTGGTGTCTTTCTCGTGGACTTTCACCCCATCGATATACATATAAACCGACTTTTTCCCGTTGGTATCGGTCTTGGTTTCAACCTTGATCTCCGGCTTACTCATGTCTTCTTCGGCAAAAGTTGTGAGAGGAAGAAGAGTAGTCCATACGAGGAGAAAAAGGTGTTTCATGTTAGATCTAGTGTTGGAATGATTACTTTTTATTGGGTGCTGTAAGCAAGCTTTCGAGATCAAATTCAGGATCGTAGGATTTGATCAAAGAAACGGTCTTTGGTCTTTGCTTTAGGACGTTATAAATACGGCTTTTTCTCCTTTTATCTATTCCGGTGATGCCTCCAAATTTCGCTTCAGCTGGCATGACGGAACTTTCCCAACCTGCGAGTTCGGAAGGGCTGACATTTTCTCGGTAGAAGGAACCGGTGGTGTAGGGGCTGGGGCTAAAGCCTCCGACGAAGTCGACGCTGGAATTGGCTTTGATGTGGTCTTCAAGTCCGAGGGCCCAGTAGGTGGAGTTGACGAGAAAGCGACGGGCGCTTTCATCCTTGAGGTCCTCCGAGGCACCGAAAGAGGTGTAAACAACACGGGCGTCTTTCTTGGCTCCGGAGGGAGCAATGTAGTGGTCACGGGTCCAGCCGGCGTTGACGATGGGCTTCTTGGTATCGATTTCGGTGCTGGGGTTAAAGGTGTTGAGGACCTGAACTTGAAGCAGTGGGGTGGAGCCTGCGGGAGGACGTGAGGTGTAGGCTCCTGAGTAAACGTGGAAGGGGGTGAGGCCCGTGAAGATGGGGTGTTGGGTGCCCGAGATGGGAGTGACGGTGGAGCCTTGCTTGTGGTTCTGGCCGTAGTGTTGTTGGCCGCGTTCTTTGTGCCAAGTGTTCCCGTAGACTTGCTCGCCGAGTCCGCCGAGATAGTCGTCGCCATTGTGATTAAAGTTGAGCTTGGCCCATTTTCCTTTTTGGCCATTGAAGCAATGGGTGGAAGTGCGGAGTCCGACGGTGGGGCCGCCGCGCTCGAAGTAGTCCACAAGGGCATCGGCTTGCTCGTCGGGGAGCGTCATGAAGCGGGTGTAAAAAAAGAGGAGGTCGGCTTCTTTGAGAAGCTCGATATTCGGAATAGGAGCACTTCCTGCTTTGATGTGACCATCTTCATCGATGCCAAAAAGCACGGTGCACTTGAAGCCGTGATGCTTAGCGAGAATCTTAGCAATGAGTGGGCAGGTCTCTTCTGAGCGGTATTCGTGATCGTTCGCAATGAAAACAATGTGCTTGCCCTTCCCGGGGCCATCAGAGCCTTCGAAGCTGAGTGGGGCGGCGATAGCGAGCGCAGAGGTGGTCATGAGGGAGAGGATGATTTTCTTAAACATTTGAGTGAGAGTGGAGAGTTTGAATGGGACTGGAAAGGGGAAATTGTGAGGACAGAAAGGAAAGATCAGGAATAGGACAAAATGGTGCAACTTAGTGAGGGGAGGGTAGTTTCATCCTCCGGCAGCGAGAGTATTTTGTCGTTTAAAGGCCTATGGGTTTACTCGATTGAAGGATTGCTTGAATGCCTGAGAAGCGAGTATTCGACAAAATGATAGAGGTGCCAAAAACTTGTAAATCAATGTAACCACAGGGCTGCAGTGGGCGTCTCTTCCGAAAATTGGTGATAGGTCTTCACTTGTTTTTTAAAACGTTCCCCCAATTATCACTATTTCAATTTATGACGAATTATTCAGAGAATCACTTTTCTGCTCCTAAAGCTCAGTTACGGGGAGGGCAGGCCAAGGTGCTTGGCTTTTGTGTGATTCTGGCCTTGGTGACAGAGGCAAAGGCGCAATTTGTGGGGCAGGAGGAATTTTCGGGTCAACTGAGCCAAGCTAAGTGGTTTCCATTTGTCGAGGGGCAGGGGAACATTTCGCTTTCGAACCAAGAGTTCAATTTCACCACCAACTCCGGTTTTGGTAATCATGAAGCGGGTTTGTCATGGGTGGAGAATTTGGTGAGGAATTCGCAGGATTGGGAATTTCAGCTGGATGTTAAAAATACTCTGAATCTTACGAATTCGTCGCACTACAGCGGAGTGGGTATTTATGTGGCTAATGCCAGAGACGAGCGGGATTTGGCCTACTTGGAGTTTTATAGCACCTATTTTAATGATGTGGGGCAGCCGGTTCGTGGTTTTACCGCGGGGCTAAAAAACAACGGGGTGGATGTCCATGAGGCAGACACTTTCGAACTTCCAGTGGAGGCAGGGGCGGTCCGGGTGAAGTTCGATAGTAGTGAGCGGTCGCTGACCTTTTATTTTCACGAGGGTTCCGTCACAGATGGTTACTTTTGGCAGTATCTGGCCAAATATGGGATTGATGGAGACGACGGGGTAGAGGGAGATGCCAATTGGTTGATGTCTTTTGGGGCGGAGTTTGACGTGGGCCTTTACGGTTTGGTCGAGGGAACGAGGTCCTCGATCGGGCAAGTCACGGCAGACAATTTTACGACCGGGAGTCCATCGCTGGGTCTTCACGAAGTGGACTTTGAATTTGATTCTTCGGTTGGGGCTACGGGCGACACGGTCGAGTTACGTTGGTTTTCCTTTGACGGACTGGACTACGTGGTGCAGTCGTCCAGCGACCTGATGACTTGGTCCGATATGACCACGGCGTCAGGCACCGGCACTTACACTGTGCTGGAGGTTTCGGCGAACTTTCCGAGCGCTCCGGGATACTACCGAATATATTCAAAACTTCCTTAATTGACTTTCGACTCATGTCATCACTCTTAAAAAACAACACTTCCACTTGTGGGGAAACTCCCATGGTGACGCCATCGAACACGATGGCGCATCGGCCCGAGCTTCCGGAAATATCCTATGATTTCCGAGGCGACCGTTTTTGGCGCAAGATTCCCGAGTGGAGTGAGGTGACGGCGGAGCAGTTTGGCGACTACTCCTGGCAGCAAAGAAACAGCGTAACCTCGCTGCCGAAAGTGGGGAAGGTGCTGCAGCATTTACTCTCGGATGTGTTGGCAAAAGACATCGAAGCGGGGCTTGAGCGCACGCCAATGAATATTCGGATGACGCCTTACATTTTTTCCCTGATCGATTGGGAGAACGCGGTGGACGATCCGATTCGCAAACAGTTTCTCCCGCTGGGGTCGCAATTTCTGGATGACCACCCCTGCTACATGGATGACTCGCTTAATGAGGATGGCGATAAGGCAACGCCTTACCTGACGCATCGTTATCCGGACAAGGTTCTCTTTTTACCGATTACTCTTTGTCCGGTTTACTGTTCGTACTGCACGCGCAGCCGGGTCGTGGGTGGTAGTACGGCGGTGAAAAGTAAGTCGACCTACGGCGCCACACATGGCGAGTGGGAGTCGACGTTTCAATACATACGCGACAATCCCCAGATCGAAGATGTGGTCATCTCGGGTGGCGATGCCTTTCTTCTGCGTCCGGAGCAGATCAAGCAGATCGGGATGGCGCTTCTTGATATTCCACACATACGTCGTCTGCGTTTCGCGACTAAGGGGCTCGCGATTTTGCCGATGAAAATTCTCACTGATGAGAAGTGGATGGCAGCGCTGGAGTCGGTCTGTGAAAGTGGTCGCAAGCGGATGAAGGAGGTCTGTATTCATACGCATTTCAGCACCGAGCATGAGATGACGAGCTGGACTTTGCTGGCGATGCAGGAGCTGGTGAATCGCGGTATCAAGGTGCGGAACCAATCAGTCCTCATTCGCGGGGTGAACAATTCCTTCGACGTGATGTATCGCACGATCAAGAAGTTAGCCTACCTCAACATTCAGCCCTACTACATCTACGTTCACGATATGGTTCCGGGCTGTGAGCACCTTCGGACGACGGTGGCGGAGGCTTGTGAGCTTTCGAAAAAAATTCAGGGAAGCATTGCGGGTTTTAATACGCCGCGCGTGGTCTGTGATGCGCCGGGTGGCGGTGGCAAGCGGGAGGTGTCGAGTTATGACAGCTACGACCGCTCGCTTGGGATTTCGACCTGGAGTTCTCCGAGTGTGCGAGGGGAAAAGTCGTTCCACTATTTCGACCCCATTGACCAGCTTCCCGATGAGGCGGGCCGTGATTTTTGGAAGAATCGGGAAGGACTGGAGGAGCGAATCGCGGAGATTAAATCAAGAACCGGAAGCTCGACTCAGCAGGGATAAGGAATGGCAGATCAGATTTCAGACCGTGTTCTGGAAGATCAATGGTTGTCGGATGCCGGACCCTTGTTGCTTCATGAACTCTTTGAGCGGCAGGTGGTCGAGACGCCTGACGCACTGGCTCTCATCACCGATGAGCGGGAGCTGAATTACCAGGCGCTCGACAAGCGTGCGAATCAGCTGGCGCATTTTCTGGTCAAGAAGGGCGTGACGCCCGGCGATTTGGTAGGGCTCTATGTGTCGCGGTCGGAGGTTTCGATCGTCGCCATTTTGGCGATTTTAAAATCGGGCGCAGGTTATGTTCCGATCGACCCGGCTTTTCCGGATGATCGGATTCGCCACATCATTGAGGACGCCGATGTCTCGGTGGTGCTGTCGCTCACGTCGCTTCAAGAAGGTCTCAGCGAGTGCTATAATGGTGAGTTGATTTCTCTGGATGGGACGGAGGATGCAGGTTTGATTGATGCGGAATCGACGGCCAAGGTGGACGTGGCCTGCGACGATGAAAATCTCTGCTACGTCATTTATACTTCCGGAACGACCGGGAAGCCGAAGGGGGTGATGACGGAGCATCGCAATACGGTGCGCTTTGTTCATGCTTTTAATGAGGTCTGCCAAGTGGTGCCGGAGGACCGAATTTACCACGGGTTTTCCTTGGGCTTTGATGGCTCGGTGGAGGAAATGTGGCTGGCCTTTTCGAACGGGGCTTCGCTCGTGGTGGGACCGCAGAAAACGGGTGCGCTTGGAAATGAAGTGGCGGCCTGCATCACGAGGCATCGGGCCACTTTTTACTCCACCGTGCCGACGGCGTTGACGATGATCACCGACGACCTCTCTTCGGTTCGTGTTCTTATCGTGAGCGGCGAGGCTTGTCCGCCGGAACAGGTGGCCCGCTGGGCGGTGAACGGGCGGAGGATGTTGAATGTTTATGGGCCGACGGAAGCGACGGTGAATACGACCGTGGCAGAATGTCGACCGAACCAGCCGGTGACGATCGGAACGCCTCTGCGCGGTTACGATTTGTATCTTCTCGATGGAGAGCAGAAGCCGGTCGCGGAAGGGGAATCGGGTGAACTTTATGTCGGGGGAGAAACGCTGGCGCGTGGTTATCTCAATCAGACCGAAGTGACGGCCAAAGCCTTCATAGAGGTGGAGCTGGAGGGAGAAGTGAAGCGTCTTTACCGCACCGGTGACCTGGTGAAATGGGACGAGAAGGGAGAGTTGCTTTTTCTGGGGCGGATCGACACGCAGGTAAAGATTCGGGGCTACCGGATCGAGCTGGCGGAAATTGAAGCGCTGCTTTTGGAGCAGGACCTGATCCAGTCGGCAGTGGTGAACGTCGTCGAAGAAGGCGGCGTGAAAGAGCTGGTGGCCTACGTGGTCTTGGAAGACGACGAGAAAGATTTTGACCGAGCTGAACTGCATGCAGCGCTGAAGAACAAGCTGCCGGTCTACATGCTGCCGAAGTTTTTGGACACGCTTTGTGAACTCCCCACCCTGACCAGCGGAAAGGTAAACCGCCGGGAGCTTCCCGACCCCAAGCTCCTGTTTCGGGGTCGCAAGACGGAAGCGGCGAATCCTCCGACGACGTCGATGGAAATCGCGCTCGCCGGAATTTGGGCAGACCTTTTTCCGGGAGCGGAGCTCAATACGAGTGATGATTTTTTTACCGAGCTGGGCGGGCATTCGATGCTGGCGGCTCAGATGGTGACAAAGGTGCGGGAGGCTTTGGGAGTCGATGTCGCCTTACGTGAAGTTTATCAAAATCCCACTCTGGGTGCCTTGGCCGCTTTTCTGGATCAGCAAGAAGCAAAGAGTCCGGAAGAGGAGGCCGCCTCTTGTGCCCGTAAAAATCGACCGGTGGGTGGCTTGAATCGCCCTTCGGTCGCGATCATTCAGGCACTGGGGATTTATGCGATTTATGCCATTTTAACGACCTTGGCGCTGGGCTCCTTTTATGTCGTGTGGCGTGCCTTGACTCATCCGACGATGAGCACGGCAGAAACCGCGACTTGGATTTCGGCGGTGGTGATTCTGAGTTTTCCGGCTCTCATTCTTTCCAGCGTAGTCATCAAGTGGGCGGTGATTGGACGTTACCGAGAAGGGGCTTACCCGATCGGTGGTTCTTATTATCTGCGATGGTGGTTTGTGACCCGCTATCAGGCTTTGGCGGGCACGGGCTTTCTTTCCGGGACTCCGCTTTTGAGTCTCTACTTCCGCTTAATGGGAGCCAAGGTGGGGAAAGGGTGTGTCCTCGATTCCGCTTTGTGCGGATGTTTTGACATGATCGAGATCGGGTCAGGGACGTGCATCGGAAACGAGACGCAGCTTCTGGGGTCGCGGGTGGAAGGCGGCTATTTGAAGATCGGTCGCGTTTCGATCGGAGAGAATTGTTATATCGGGATTCACTCCGCGCTTGGTCTGAACACCGAGATGGGGGATCGGACGCGACTGGATCATTTATCGCTGCTCGAAGATGGCGCGAGCATTCCGGAAGGCGAAGGCTGGAGTGGCTCTCCTGCGGTAGTGGCAGAGGTAAAAGTTCCTGAAGTGGAAGGCGGATGCGAAGCGAAGCGTCCGGTTCTTTTTGGATTTCTTCATTTCCTGCAGCTTTATGTCATGGGCGTGTTTGGGGCCTTGGCCTTCTTGCCGGTCTTGGCGCTTCTTTATGGCTCTTACGTGTGGGGCGGATGGGCTTGGACTGCGGTGGCAGGCATCGCTGCCGGGCCGCTTTCGCTGGTCTCCTACTGTCTGATGGTCGTGCTGGTGAAGTATCTCGTGATGCCGAGGACGAGGACCGGCGTCTATCCGGTGGAGAGTTGGTTTTATTTGCGGAAGTGGTTTGTGGACACTTTTTACCGGACGAGTCGGGCGGTAGCGTTGCCCCTTTATACCACGATTTATTTCCCGACTTGGTTGCGTCTGCTGGGAGCGAAGATTGGCAAGTTTGCCGAGCTTTCCACGGTGAGCCAGTTCTCGCCGGACCTGATGAAATTGGGTGCACGGAGCTTCTTCGCGGATGGTTCGATCATTGGGGGGCGTTGCTATCACAAGGGGATGGTGGAAGTGGGCTTCTCCGAAGTGGGGGACCGCAGTTTTATCGGAAATAGTGCGATGTTGCCGATCAATCGCCCGGTGGGGGATGATTGTTTGATCGGCTGTATGTCGCTGCCGCCGGTCGAGCATGAGAAGACGCCCAACGGAACAGACTGGTTGGGCTCGCCTTCCTTTGGCTTGCCCCATCGCCAGATCGTAGGGGATTTTGACGATTCGGTGACGTATCAGCCGACAAAAAAGTTGGTCTTCCAGCGCTGTCTGGTGGACGGAATGAGGATTTTGTTTCCCTCGATTCTCACCTTCGTCTTTTTCGCGCTTTACGTCGCCTTTGTTTTCTTCTCCTACAGGCAGTGGGGTGAGTTGGCGACGCTGCTTCTAGCGACGGGAGTTTCGCTCTTTTTAGATATCGTGGCCTGTCTATTGGTGGTCGTTTATAAACGGGTGCTGCTCGGGAAAATCAAGCCGGGGATTCACCCCCTGTGGTCGATGTTCGTGTGGAAGAACGAGGCGGTGAATGGGGCCTATGAGTCGATTTCGGCTCCTTCTTTTGTGCCGATGTTGGGGACGCCGTTTTTGGCTCCTTATCTAAGAATGCTCGGCTGTAAGATCGGGAAGGATGTTTATCTGGGTACGACTTTGTTCTCGGAATGGGACTTGGTGGAGATTGGCGATGGTGTGGCTTTGAATGCGGGAACGGTGGTGCAGAATCACTTGTTCGAAGATCGGGTAATGAAGGCGTCGCATCTCAAGATTGGCGATCGTTGCTCGGTCGGAAACATGGCGGTCGTTCTTTACGACACCGAAATGAAGGAAGGGTCCGAGCTGGCTCCGCTGTCTCTATTGATGAAGGGTGAAGTCGTTCCCAAGGAGACCCACTGGAGTGGCATTCCGACGGCACGGGATTCGGTTTACGAAGAGATCGATCCGGTGGTGGATGAGGACGAGGTGAATTCTTCGGTGGCCGATGTGCGTAAGCGAATTTCGGCGATCGATGTTCTGCGCGGCTTTGCGGTGCTGGGGATTTTGCTGATGAACATTCGTTCGTTTGCGGGTGCCGATATTGGTTATTACAATCCGGAAGAGACGAGCGATGGCGCGTTATGGAATCGGGCCGCATTTTACTTCACGAGCGTCTTTGCGGATCAAAAATTCATGGGGCTCTTTTCGATTCTCTTCGGAGCAGGCTTCATCTTGCTTTCGCAGAATTTACGCAAAAAGAGTCGCAGTGTGATTGGCAATCTTTCGCTGCGTTACTTCTGGCTTTTCCTGCTAGGAATGGCCCACATGATTCTCCTTTGGAACGGCGATGTTTTGGCGATTTATGCGCTCTGTGTGGTCCCTCTGTTTTTCTTGTTTAGGCTACCTTCGGGTTGGCAGCTGGGCTTGGGGATTTTGGTGTTCCTGATGCCGGTGGTCTTTGATGCCGGGGTTCAGAATTCCTTGGCGAGTTTAGATGAGGAGAGTCGGCAGTCGCTTGATTGGTTTTGGCAGCCTGATGTCGAAGACGTGGAAGCCGATCAGATTTTCCATCTGGAAGGTTCGTGGTCGGATCAAATTGAAGCGCGTTGGGAAAACGAAACCGCTCCGGCAGCGAACCGGGGTGAGGAGCTTTTGATCACTTCTTTGTGGGGTAGCTTTTTCATGCGTTCGCTGGGGATGATGTTGATTGGGATGGCCCTCTTCCGCTGGAAAGTGCTGTCGGCTGAGCGCAGTGTGACCTTTTATCGTCGACTCGCGGGCTATGGTTTTGGGGTGGGTATTATATTGGCGCTGTATGGTTTGGAAAACTCGCTCTACAACCAGTGGAAGTGGGACCACGCCTTATTTGGAGGGCGTATTCCGAATCACTTAGCGACCCTTCCCATGACCTTAGGATACATCGGCTTGATCATGCTTTGGGTGAAGTCGGGGAGTTGCAAAGTGGTCCGCGCTTGGCTGGCCAATGTGGGGAGGGTGGCTCTGACCTGTTATCTGGGGCAGACGGTTTTGTGTATGTTTATTTTCTACGGTTTTGGGCTCGGGCTTTATGGTCAGTTTGACTATCTTGAGCAGCTGGGCATGGTGTTGATGCTTTGTGTTTTGCAGCTCTTCCTTGCAAGCGCCTGGCTCAATCGATTCCGATACGGTCCTCTCGAGTGGATATGGCGACGCCTGAGTACGGGTGTGGAAAAATCGAACCCTTCTTCTGAGTCATGAGCCTACCGCAAACGAAACTTGGAAACGATCGGATCAACGCGCTCGACGTTTTGCGCGGGGTCGCGGTTTTGGGGATTCTCTTGATCAATATCCGTTCCTACGCGGTGCCCGATATTGCGCTGACGAATCCCTCAGAATACGGAAATGAGGCGAGTCACAATCGCATGGCTTACAATCTCACCTACGTGCTGGCGAAGCAGAAGTTCATGGCGATTTTCTCGATGCTCTTTGGGGCCAGTGTGCTGCTCTTTACTGATCGCCTGCTTCAAAAGAATAAGGGACCTTTGCTTCATTTTGTGAGGAATATGTGGTTGTTTGTTTTCGGAGCAGCTCACTTGATCCTGATTTGGAGTGGAGACGTTCTTTTGATTTATGCGCTTTGTGCCTTCCCGCTTTATTTTCTGCGGAAGCTTCCGCCGCGCTGGCATCTTGTGATGGGGTTAATCGTCTTTTTTATTCCGCTGCTGGTCACGGGGTGGTTTCAAAAAGAGATGCCCAATTTTAATGAAGAGGAGCAGGCTTTGTTCTATGGAATTTGGCATCCGGAGGCCTCCGAATTGGAAGCAAATATCGAGCGCTATCGAGGTTCATATGCCGGTCAAGTGGCTCATCGTTGGAGCTATGAAACGGATTTTGGCAGTAACACGCTGGAGCACATTTTCACGGCGAGTTTATGGGGAAACTACTTGGCGCGTTCGTTGGGGATGATGCTGGTGGGGATGGCGCTCTATCGCTGGGGCGTTTTTGGAGCGAGGCTGAATGCGAAGGTTTATCGTCGGATGGCCTGGTGGGGGCTTGGGATCGGGCTGCCGCTTTGCCTCATCGGTTTGGAGGACAATCTCTACCATTCATGGGACTGGGAGTTCAGTTATTTTTATGGCCTGATTGGGAATTTTCTGGGTACGGGTCCACTCGCGATCGGCTACATCGGGCTCGTGATGTTGTGGTGTCAGGGGACGAGTGCGTCTTGGTTACGGGCCCGGATGACGGAAGTGGGAAGGACGGCACTATCGTGCTACATCGGGCAATCCTTGCTCGCGACCTTTATCTTTTATGGCTTCGGGCTTGGGCTCTACGGGAAGTTTGACTACTTGGCGCAGCTCGTTTTTGTGGTGGGAATTTGGGTGGTGCAAATCTTCCTAGTGCAGTTTTGGATGAGGCATTTCCGACAGGGGCCGCTGGAATGGCTGTGGCGTTGTTTGACCTATTTCCGGCTACAGCCGATACGTCGTGATCGTTCGAAGAAGGAATGATCTCGCTTGACGGGCGATGGATTGTTCGACCCACTCAGAGCCTTGAAAATCACTTTGGCCAGCATCGGTTTAGGCATCGTCATTTCCTCTATGGCGATGACGGGTGAGGTGCAAGCCGAGGGAGAGAGTGTTCTGGATGATTTCAATTATGGCTATTGGGTCGATTGGTCGAGTCGGCACACTTCGCGTGGACGTGACTACCTCGATGGCGATGGCGCGTTTTCGCAGGGAATTTATTTCGGGTCCGGTCCCTTTGGTTTGGAGTTGTTGCGGAGCGGGGCGATGGAGAATGGGACGGAGGAGTTGAATTTGGGCCTATCGTATTATCGGGAGTTTGAGTGTTATTCTTGTTATGGGGCATATGAGTATTCTGATTGGTCGACCATCGGTTTTCAGGTGGGAGGGCACAGTCTGGAGTTTGGAGCGACTTACTTTGATTTGCCGGCGGGCCTTTGGGTGTCTGGGGATGTGGAATATTCGCTCAATCGTAGGGGCTTTTTTTCCGAGCTAACGGTTGGTGCTGATCTGGAACTTACGGATCGCTTGACGCTTACGCCGGCGGTGAGTGTTGGTTTCAATTCGGGCTATGTCGACGAGGGGCACGATGGATTGAATCACGCGGTGGCCAGTCTTTCGGCTGACTTTTCTCTCACCGAGCGAGTGACGCTATCGGCTTCGGTTGCCTACAACTGGGCCATTGATTCTGATCTTGCGGTGTATTCCGATGATGCTCTTTTACGTGACTTTTTATGGACTGGGCTAACGGTCTCGGTTGGGGGAGGGAGCGAGGCGCGCAGCGTTTCATCGGGAGAGGATTGGGAGATTATTTTTGGGACCTCGGTTTGGGTGACAGCTTTTGAGGGGTCGATTTCGACCGGGGCGGGTAGTCCGGGAGAGGTGCAGCCGTTGGATGACAGTTTGGATCAAATTCATACCGGGTTATCGGTCGAAGCGCAGCGGGGAAGGTGGTGTGTTTTGGCGGATGGAGCGTATGCGAGCTTTGGGGCGGAAGTGCCTGCGCCCTTGCCTATTTTTTTGCCTACTCCGGCCGAGGTGCGGGTGGCTGGACTTCAGTTGGCGGCGGGTTATTGGGTGGTTGATGCGGAGCGGGCGTGGGTCGATTTTCTGGTCGGAGCGCGGTATCATCATGTGGAGACGGAGTATCTTTTCGCTGCTCCGGAGAGTCGTGAATTCAATTGGGTTGATCCAACGGTGGGACTTCGTGCTCGTTTGGAGCTTTGGGACGACTGGGAGCTTTCGGGTCGTGCAGAATGGGGTGGCTTTGGAATTGGGTCGGATGCGTTTTGGCAGGTCGATGTTGGTTTGGCTTATGAGCTATCGGATGGTCTTTCGGTGGAGCTTCGTTATCAGCATTTGGAAGTGGATTACAGGAGGGGAGACAATGCGGTGGAGTTTGGTCTCAAGGGGCCGAAGCTGGGCTTGAATTACCGTTTTTAGGATATGAAGGATTGGCACGAAGTTCCTTCACGTGATGGTGTATATCTCTGGGTCTGCGGAGATTTGTTGTCGCCGCTGTTGGATGAGGCTTTGGGTCTGGTGGCTCCGGACGAGGAGGAACGGGCGCGGGCGTTTCGATTTGAGGAGGATCGCAGACGTTATCTTGGAGGGACCCTTTTGCAGCGGGTGGTGCTGTCGCGTTTGTTATCGTGTTCGCTAGGGGAAGTTTCCTTTTTCAAGAATGAATGGGGGAAGCCGTTTCTCGACAAGAGACATGAATCGACGATTCAGTTTAGTCTTTCCCGATCACATAAGTTGTCCGTTTTGGCGGTGAGTGTGGAAGGGGAGATTGGAGTGGATGTGGAATACGAGCGAGGCCGGGTGGGAAATGATCTGAGTATGAAATCGCAGTTCTCGGAGGCTGAGCAGGAGTTTATCGAACAGGCGGCCGATTCAAGGCAGGCCTTTTTTGAGATTTGGGCGCGCAAGGAAGCTTACATCAAGGGGATTGGGCGTGGCTTGTCGCATCCGCTGGAGAAATTTGATGTCAGTCCGAGTGGGGAGAAGTTTGTTCGTGATTGGTCTGTCGATCTTATGCAGGAAACTTGGGAGGTGCGATCAATGGAACTTTCGGAGAAGCACTACGCGTCGGCCTTGGCGATGCGGGGGGCTTTACCCCCGGTCGAATTAATTGAGGTCGAAATCAATGACTTGCTGAATTTCACTTCCTAAGATGCGCGTTCTTTCAATCGTTTTAGGCACCGCGGTATGGTTTTGATTGGTTTCCCGCTTGGGTGATAAGAGTGAGTGCTCTCAGTTAAGAGCTTGAAAGTTTACTTTTAAAAATCTGCCATACAACTATCGTTTTGAAATGGTGAACGCGTGCGGAATTGAGCGGAAGAGAAACTTTACCCAATCTCTAGGTTCGAGCATTGGCCAGCTTTGGTGGTTACTATTGATGGCGATATTGAGTCTTGGGGTGGCGCTGGGTCAGTCAGTTGTGATCAGTGAGGCGATGTCGAGCAATAGCGAGATCATCGCTGACGAAGACGGAGATTTTTCGGATTGGATCGAACTGCATAATGCTACTGATAGTCCGGTGAGTCTGAAGGGCTGGCATTTGACAGATCGTGAGAATGATCTAACTCAATGGACGCTCCCTGATATCATGATCGAAGCTAGGGGCCTTCTTCTTGTGTTTGCTTCGAACAAAGATCGAGCGATTGCGGGGGCTGAGTTACACACGAATTTTAAACTGAGTTCATCGGGAGAGTATCTCGCGCTGGTTCGGCCAGATGGAACGACCATTGAGAATGAAGTTGAGCTGCCGAGTCTCAAACAGGATGCCTCGTATGGATTTGAGTTTCCTTCGGTTTCTACGGAATTGGTTTTCGATGAACGGGTTCCTTGCAAGGCTTTGATCCCGACTGCGGAGGTTGAGGGCTGGCAGACCTATGGCTTTGATGATTCGAGCTGGCTGGAAGGGTTTACCGGAGTTGGATACGAACAGGCAGCAGGGGGAGGGATTCTTTATCACGATCTCATCGAGCTCGATGTGGGAGCAATGCGAGGGGTAAATGCTTCGGTTTTTATCCGAGTTCCTTTTTCAGCGACTGACATATCTCAGATCAATGGTCTGTCCTTGAAGATGAAATATGAGGATGCTTTTGTGGCATCGCTCAATGGGACGGAGGGAGCGAGAAGCGCGCGCGTGCCTGATCTTTTGGCTTATAACAGTGATTCGGATGGAAGTAATCGTGATGACTTTGCGATTGAGTTTGAGGAGTTTGATTTCACCTCTGCTTTGGGGCTTTTGAGAGAAGGTGGGAATGTCTTGGCAATCCATGGTCTCAATGCTTCGTCCACTTCAAATGACCTCATTTTCCTGCCGAGATTGGAGGCGAAAATTGCTGGGGAGATTAATTTATTGAATCAAGGTCAGCTCCTCGCACCTACTCCAGGTGGCGCGAACACAGGAATTGTTTACAGTGGTTTTGTAGAAACTCCGGTGACTAGTCCGGAGCGAGGGTTCTATGATGAGCCAGTCCAAGTGGAGGCAATGACCTCGACTCCTGGAGCAGTCCTTCGATACACCCTCGATGGCTCGGAGCCGACTGAGGGTAGCCCAGTTTTTCCGGCTCAACTTACTGTTTCTTCGACGACCAATCTGCGTGTTAAAGGATTCCTCGAGGGTGCCAGACCGTCCACGGTTAGAACTGACACTTATTTGTTTCTCGATGATGTGGTGACTCAGGAAAGGGAGACGACGTCGATCAACGGCCAAAGTATTGTGAGAGGGCTCAATTCGGGAGTGCTTGCGGAAACGTATCGGGATGGTTCAGGTGAGGTGGTAACAGTACAGGATTCCTTGAAATCACTGCCGACTCTCTCAATCACCACGGCCGATGCCAATTTGTTTGATGAGGACTCCGGGATTTACGTCAACGCAACGGAAAAGTGGGAGCGTCCAGTCTCTGCAGAGTGGATCAATCCGGATGGAAGTGAGGGCTTTCAGATTGATGCCGGATTGAGGATTCGTGGCGGTTTTAGTCGTAATCCACAATTCGCGAAGCATGGGCTACGGCTCTTTTTCCGTGACGAGTATGGCGAGGGGCGATTGGATTATGACTTTTTTAATGATGGGGAAGTGACCTCATTTAAGCGGATGGATCTGAGGACCACTCAATCCGGAAACTGGGCTGGGAATGGTGATCCGACCGCTACTTTTTTACGAGATGTTGTCTTTCGAGATTCCCAGAGGGCGATGGGGGATCTCGGGTCGCGCAGTTCTTGGTTTCACCTTTATTTGAATGGTCAGTATTGGGGGATGTATCAGACCGAGGAACGTAAGGAGGCGAACTTTGGAGCGGATCATCTCGGAGGGGATAAGGATGACTACGATTTGGTGAAAATCTGGCGTCCCTACGATAACCAGCCTCGGGGAACGGGATTCTGGATCGAGGATCCTGCGCCGGATGGCAACCTGGATGCCTATCGTCGACTCCATAGTTTAGCTCAAGCTGGGTTTGCCACTAATGAAGCTTACTTCGCGGTGCAGGGGATGAACGTGAACGGAGAGCGTGATTTTTCCCACGAACGCCTTCTAGATGTGGAGAACATGATCAACTACCTCCTCCTGATTTATCAAGCTGCGGCGGTGGATAATGGAATCACTTGGTGGACGGGTGATAACAATATTTTGAACAACATGTATGGGCTCTACAATCGAGAGAATCCTGATGGCTTCAAATGGTTCCAACATGACGGGGAGATTGCCTATGATCGGGTCGTGCGTCGTTTTGCTACCGAGCTCGATCGGACTGGGCCCTACACGCATCCGCAGTTGCAAGAATTCCGCTATTTCAATCCGCAGACGCTGCACGAGAAGCTTCTCGCTAATCCTGAGTATCGGATCAAGTTTATCGACCAAGTCTACAAGTATCTGGATGGCGATGGTCCGCTAACGGCTGCGCCAACCCAAGCACGCTTGGACAAGCGGGCGGCCGAAATTGATCGAGCCGTGGTGGCCCACTCGGCGCGGTGGGGGACGACGAGTTTGGATCGAGATTCCTGGGTGAATGCGGTGTCGGAGATGCGTGGATTTTTTGACCGAAGTGGTGACCGGGCCAATGAAGTAATCGGGTATCTTAATGCCGATGGTCTCATCCCGGCGACCGCTCCTCCGCAATTTAGCGATGCTCCTGGGCAGGTCGATAAGGTGACCTTACTCACGATCACTGCAGATGCGGGCACGATTTATTACACGCTCGATGGCACTGATCCGCGTGCGATCGGAGGTGGGGTGAATGGCTTGGTTTATGACAATCCGCTCGTCATAGATAAGCCGCTTCACGTGAAGGCTCGTGTTTTTAATGGCGGAGAGTGGAGTGCTTTGACCGAGGAAACATTCTGGAATGCGGAGATGCCACTGCTGATCGCCGAGGTGATGTATCACGCGCCTAGGGGGAATCAATATGACTTCATTGAGATTTATAATGACTCTCCTGATGCGGTGGACCTCAGAGGTTATCACTTTAGTGGCGGAATTGATCTTGAGCTGGGAGAGGGTGTGACCTCGATTCCTCCGAACGAATACGTGGTTGTTGTCGATGATGTCGCGGCGTTTAGTGCGCTTCATCCTGATGTGACGATTGTGGGTCAATACTCGGGGAGTCTCGATAACGGGGGAGAACGCATCAATTTTGGGTTTTATGAAGTGGAACTCCTGTCGTTCCGATACAGCGATGCGCGGAACTGGCCGCAGGCGGCCGATGGAGCGGGGCATTCACTGGTTCCGTCCTTTGGAGGTGGAGCTACGCAAGAAAGTGGGGCTCTCGACTATGGCGGAAATTGGCGTGCGTCTTTCAGTGCTGGAGGATCGCCTGGTGAGATCGATCAATTATTCGCCCGCTATATTCATCTCAATGAAGTCATTGCGAACACAAACACCGGCTTCCCAGCTCCGTTTGATTCGAACGATCAGATCGAAATTTATAATTCTTCGAATATCGGTATGACGCTCAATGGATGGTTTTTGAGTGATGATCTCAATGAACCATACAAGTGGCCGATTCCTTCCGGCACGGTGGTTCCTAATAAGGGTTTTGTCGTTTTTGATGAAGATGATTTTCACCCGAATCGCACGAGTGGATTTGGGATTGATCGAGCGGGGGAAGAAATCGTGCTCTCCAACGCAAGCGGAGTGGTGGACGTTATTCGGTTCAAGGCACAAGACCTTGGGGTTTCTCTGGGCCGATATCCTGATGGGCTGGGGAATTGGGTGACAACAAGCCCGAGCCCCTTGGGTGCCAATGAGCCTGCGCCTGCTACCATTCAGATCAGTCAGTTGATGTATCATCCGCTCGAGGGCGAGATGGAATTCATCCAACTTCGTAACGTAAGTAATGCGGAAGTGGCACTTGAGAATTCCGTGGGTGCTTACCGGATTGATGGCGGAGTTTCGTATCTGTTTCCCGAAAGAGAAACATTGTCTGCAAAGCAGCGTGCGTGGGTCGTTCCGTTTGATCCGGCAAACACCACCGAGCTGGATGCTTTCTGTGCTACTTATGAATTAGATCCGCAATTTGAGGTCTTTTATGGGCCGTTTATTGGAGCGTTATCAAATGGCGGAGAGCGTGTTGCGCTGGAGGCTCCTCAGGCTTTCGCGGAGCCCGATGAGGGTTCGTGGATCGTGATCGACGAGTTGTTCTACTTCGATCAATCGCCATGGCCAACTACAGCTGCCGGAACTGGCTACCCTTTGGTTCGCACAGGTTTGACGATTTGGGATGCCGCCTCTGCTGAGGACCTTGATGGGGATCAAATGAACGACACCTGGGAGCTGGTTAATTTTGGATCCCTGATGCAATCGCGAGCCGACTGGGATGGAGATGGGCTCGATAATATCACGGAGTTCGTTGCCAACACCGATCCGACCGATCCGAGGTCGAATCTCGACTTTCGAATCTCGGGTCAGACCTTGAATTGGACTCCGAGACCAAACCGGACCTACGTGATCCTCTGGACCAACGATTTGGCGAAGCCTTTCGTGCCGATAGGAGTCGGTTTGAATGGAGAATTTACTGATACCTTACATGGCACAGTGGGGCCGAATTTTTATCGGTTGAGGATTGTGAATCCCAAGAATTAAAATGACCTGAATACCTTGTGAAGGAATTTTCTAAGTCACTCGTTCTTTTGGGGATTGGTCTCTCTCTGGGCAGGGTTTTCAAGTCGATGAGAGTGGAGCATACGGAACGAGGACTAGACTGAGAGAGGTGATGGAGAGATCAGACTTTTAGTTGTAGAGGAAGCGACCGAGATCGCGGACGTCGGGGTCGGTCGGATCGGAATTCATCTAGAGCGGAGGGGGAAATTGCAAAGCCTAGTCGGTGATGAGAAACGGTGCATGCGATTATGCTTTTGTAATAAGTCCCACCTACAACTCCTCATTTACTTCACGGCCGCGACGACTGAGATTTCGACGAGGAGTTCGGGGCGGGCCATGCGTGCTTCAACGCAAGCTCTTGCTGGTGCGCGTCCTTCTGGGATCCAGGCGTCCCAGACGGCATTCATGGCGGCGAAGTCTTTCATGTCTCGCACGTAGATGGTTGCGGAAAGGAGATGCTCACGATCTGAGCCAGACTGAAGAAGGAGGTCATCCACTTTTTCGAGCATGGTGGCAGTTTGCTCGGTGATTCCTTGGGTGGCGTCTTTGCAGACTTGCCCGCAGAGATAGATGGTGCCGTTATGGATGACGACGCGGCTCATGCGCTGCTTGGTGTCTTGTCGATGAATGTTCATGGGAGGGGTCATATTCGTTTCTGGTAATCAAGCGAGGGAGAAAACGAGACAATAGGGGAGGGATGCCCATTTCTGGGCACAAAAAATCTTCCTCGTAGATGAGGAAGATTTTTCAAAAGAGATGCCGAGTGGCTGATCTGTTAAAGTCGCTTAAGAACTTCAGCGAGTGAATCCGAGAAGGATTACTGAGCTGCGCACTCTTTCGCCACTTTAGCGGGGTATTTCAGCTTAGCGCGCACTTGACCTGGGTCCATTGCATTCACCACAGCTTCGTCCATGCCTAAGGCGATGAGGCGCTTACGGTGGTCAGCTTGACGCTTGTTGCGAGCGGAATTTGACTTCGTAGGACGGTTTCTGTTTTTGTTGCGTTCTTGAGTGGAGGCCATGATCGTATTGTTTTTTGCTAGCAGAAATGAGGTGAAGAACTCTCAAGATTTTGCTACGAAATCTTGATGACTTTCCTTCTGTAGGGGCGATCATGGGCTTGGTCAACGGGAATTCTTCATTTAGAAGGCGAAGCTCAGAGCGGATTGGCACGAAAGAACGCTCATTCATTCGGGTGACGCACTTTCTGAAGGAGTTTCTCTTATTGAGATCAGCGGGATCAGTGAGCGGAACCGTTATTTTGAGCCTTAAGTTGATCATTTGATCATTTGCCTTTGTGATAGCTTAGTAGCGAAGATGGCGTATCTTCAGCGCATGAGTTATTCACGTCGCCATTTGTTAAAGGGCAGTCTTGCTGGTGGAGCTGCTGGAATGTTGGCTGGGCTTTCTCAGGGGCAAGAAGTCCCCAGCTTAAACAAGAATCAGAAGAAGCCTCGCGGTATCATTTTCTGTGTTTCTGATGGAATGAGCCAGGGCGTGCTCTCGATGACGGAGGCATTTTCGAATCAAGTTCGGGGCCAAGGCACTGCTTGGTGGGAGTTGCTTGCTGGGGGGAAGGCGGTTCTTGGTTTAATGGACACCGCATCCTCGAGCTCGATGGTCACCGATTCTGCTGCCGCTTCTTCGGCTTGGAGCTCTGGAAAACGAGTCCCGAATGGACAGATTAATTTTGATGAAAACGGGAGGCGTTTGGAGTCGATTGGTGAAACGATCAAAAAGAAAAATGTCCGTCTTGGCTTGGTCTCTACGGCGAGCATCACGCATGCGACTCCGGCAGGCTTTGCCGCTTCCGTGGTGAAGCGCGGGCAAGAGGATCGCATTGCTCCTCAATATCTGAACCGGGTGGATGTTATCTTGGGTGGTGGGTCGAAGTTTTTTGATCCGAAGACGCGTAAGGATAAGAAGGATCTCTTCGGGGCCTTTGCGAAGGCGAATTATGATGTCGTGCAAACACGGGATGGTCTTTTGAAATCTAAGTCGAAGAAAATTCTAGGCACCTTTTCGACGGGCTACATGCCTTACACGATTGACCGAAATCAGGATAAGGAAATGCAGAAGGAGGTTCCCTCGCTTGCTGAGATGAGTGAAGCCGCTTTGTCTCGTTTCCTAGCTGATGATGCTCCATTTTTACTACAAGTCGAAGGCGCTAGAATCGATCACGCTGCCCATAAAAATGATATCGGTGCGATCCTGCATGAGCAAATGGCTTTTGATGATGCGGTTGCAAAAATGCTCGCGATGACAGGAAGTCACGATGACATTCTTGTCGTTTTGACTAGTGATCATGGCAACGCCAACCCAGGCCTGAATGGGACCGGAGCAGGCTATCGCAAGACTAATGATCATTTTGCAAAAATCGCTAACATCAAATGTTCTGCGGAAGCGTTCCTCGGCCGATGGAGAAAGATAAAAGACAAGTCCAGCGATGAGATGGGCCAGCTCATGGAAGCGACATACGGGTTTAAGCCGAACGCAAATGAGCTGGAAGCAGTGATGGATCGAATTGCTGGCAGAAAGGTCACCGAATGGAGCCATCAGCTTTCGAATCCCGTTGGTCTTTTAGGTCAGATTGTTGGGAATGTGACGGGCGTCGGCTGGACGGGTATATGCCACACTTCTGACCCAACTCAACTGACCTCAATCGGGCCGGGAGCTGAACAGTTCGCAGGACTTGTGAGAAACGACTCCGTTCGGGATCGTCTTTTGGATCTCCTTATGGGGTAGTTATTTCTTCCTTTTGTGTGGGGCTTGCTTGCGGTCTTTTTCGATGAGGTCGCGCCGATAAATGTTCCCCGGTTTGATCGCTTGGTGTGAGGATTTTGCGAGGGCTATGAGCTGCTTGAGGATGTTGGGCTTCGATTTCGCGAGGTCGTTCTTCTCTTCGACGTCGGCTGAAAGATCGTAGAGTTCCCATTTGCCTTTCTTAGACTTGTAGGCTTTCCAATTTTTCTGACGCACGGCGGTTTGGCCGACGAATTCCCAATAGAGGTGGTTGTGCTTAGCTTGCTTTCCCTTGTTCGTTAATGTGGGAACAAGAGAAAGGCCATCGGTTGGCGGGCTCTGAGCTCCAGAGAACGCGGCGAGGGTGGGCATGATGTCGGGGTAATAGCAGAGGTGATCGGTGACCGAGTTTGCTTTGATCTCGCCGGGCCAGCGGACGAGGAAGGGCACCTTGAGTCCGCCTTCGTAAAGAGAGCCTTTGCCAGCCCGAAAGCGCTCGCCGGTTTCGCGATTATAATTGGGCCCGAAAAATCCGTGAGGATGGTCTGGGCTTTTAAAGTAATCTTGGCCTCCGTTATCACCGCAGAGGAAGATGATGGTGTCATCATCGATCTTGAGTTCTTTGAGTAAAGTGATGATTTCTCCCAGTTGGCGATCAACCATGTGCATGAAAGCAGCGTAAACGCGGGCATCGAGCTCGGTCCGCTGACCGGCTTTCCACGGCTTATCTTTGAAGAGCTGCCAGGAAGGGTCGTCTCGATCGATTCCCCACAGGCCATGAGGCGGAGTCCATGGGAGGTAGCAGAAGAAGGGCTTGTCGTAGCTCTTTTTAATGAAGTTGAGAGATTCCTTAAAAATCTCAAGTTGAGCATGAGTCTTCCCTTCGTAAAAGCTCGTGCTGTCGTTCCCTTCGAGCGGAACCTCTTCGCTGTTACGGATGAGATACTGGGGGTAGAAAGTATGCGCGTGAACCTGATCGTAGTAGCCGAAGAATTCATCAAAGCCATGTTTCTCGGGAACTCCGCTGGTGCCGCGCCCGCCGATGCCCCATTTGCCAAACCCTCCGGTAGCGTACCCTTGTGATTTGAGCATGCTCGCGAGAGTTGGTTCATCAGCCCGGATCGGAGCGAAGCCATTATTCGAACGCATCGAGGTGTGGCCAGAGTGAAGTCCGGTGAGGAGGACAGAGCGAGTCGGTCCGCAGACTGGAGCTCCCGCGTAGGCATTGGTGAACCGCATTCCCTCGCTTGCAAAACGGTCGATGTTTGGCGTTAGGAGATCGGGATGGCCCATGTGACCTGATTCGAAATAGCCCCATTCATCGAGCATGAGGTAGATGATGTTGGGTTTATTTTCATCACTGTAAGCTAAGGTGACGAGGAGGGGAATGAGGAAGAACTTGAGCATTGTGTATGGAAATTCTGCGTTATCTGAGTAGTAACGGCAAGGCGTCCGTTTTGGTAAAAAGTCACTTTTTTTCGATCGGCAATGAAAAAGGAGTTTTTACAAGCTGGTTCCCAAATCCTCTTGTCAGAAATTGTCCGGTTTCTAGTTTTAAGGCATGCAAGCTCTAGCGCACCGCATCGTTGAGTCACCGCTTTTTCAGCGTTTTATTATTGGAGTGATCGTCTTTGCGGGCGTCTTGGTGGGCATCGAAACACACGAGCCGACGGCAGAGAAATATCACGCGCTTTTGAAAGGGTTGGATGCCCTAGTGCTGGTCATTTTCATCATTGAGATTGTGCTCAAGATGGTTGCGTTGGCTCCACAGCCGCAGCGCTTTTTCAAAGACGGATGGAATGCCTTTGATTTCGTGATTGTCGCGGTGTGTCTCATCCCTGCTTCTGGAGGGTTGGGTCCAGTGCTACGTCTTTTCCGTCTTTTGAGGGTGCTGCGTCTACTCTCAGCCATTCCAAAGCTGCAGCTCTTGGTAAGTGCTCTCCTTAAGAGCCTGCCTTCGATGGTTTATGTCACCATTCTCTTATTTCTTTTGTTCTATGTTTATGCCGTCGCGGGGGTGATGTTCTTTGCTAAAAATGATCCAGTGCATTTTGGAAACTTAGCAGATGCTTTCCTTTCTTTGTTCCGGGTAGTCACTTTGGAGGATTGGACGGATGTGATGTATTTACAAATTTATGGGTCGGATATTTACGAAGGCTATAATCTGAGTCAGCAGAGTCTTGCGACGCTCTACCCAGAATTTGAACCCAAGGCGCAGCCTATTTTATCGATTTGTTACTTTGTCTCCTTCGTGTTGCTTGGCACGATGATCATGTTGAACCTCGTGATTGGAGTAATCGTCAATGGAATGGATGACGCTCGTATCGAAGCAGAGATCGAAGCAATCAAGCGTGCGGAAGAAGCTCTTGGCGATGGTGAGATGACACTCTCATTGAAGAATCAGATTTCGACCCTTACGAATCAAATCCGTGAACTCGATGACGCGGTGCAAAAGCTCGCAAAGACGATCCCAAGGGAATTGTGAAATTGACCTACCTCTGAGATCTTCCCCTAAAACTGTCCGCTTGACGGGGAAGCTTACAGATCCAGCAACTCAAAATCTGCCTCGCTATTATCAGCTAGCGTTTTAAATGCTGTTTGAACATCGGATTCAGGAATCACCCCACAAACCGGATAGGATATAAGACCTCAGCATATAATTGTGTTTTTCATTTTTTACTCGGCGTCCTCAATCCCCTGCTGTTCTAGAACAGCTTCCGCCAACACCTTTAGTTTCAAGTTCGAAGAATTATCGACAATATCCCTCCACTTATTCACTATGTCTGTTCCCAGGTTTTTGAGACCCTTGACCAGTGCAATCGCCTTCAAAGTGTCATTATTCCCATTAAAAACAAGCATGTGCATATCTGCAACTTCACCCCATCCATCGAATCGAGATGCTAAAGCGGTCGCGTTCTTCAAAATAATCGCTTTGCCTAAATCATCTGCTCCGTTGAAAGCTTGAGACCATGGAGCCCAATCGATGACCCTCATTGGCTCATCTGGATTTGGCTCTATATCAACTCCATAATCTTCACCATACCAGAATACGAGCAGCTTGGTATTGCCAACACCAGCCAGAGCTTGATCCAACAGCCATGATTGATACCAGGTTGAACCTAAAGCGCCTTGTTGAGCCACCACAGAACCACAAAATTGCAGTTAAGCTAATTCTACTGGAGTGTCAGCAATAGCTTCCTCTTGAACGATCCAATCAAATTGGTCTGAAAAGAAACCTTCCAGTGTATCGACCTTATTCCAATCAACGATTGGCCATTGTCCCGTGGGGTGCGCCCAAGGTTGGTCATCAAAATCGCCGAAGACATCTGATATAATTGCAGAAAAACTATTCTTTTTCTCTAAATCTGTTTCAAGAGCTTCCAAATCCGTAAAGCTCTGCTCTTGGGAATTCATGATGTTCTCGAATGCCGCTTCCGTTGCTGGCACATCTATGTCTCCAATCAGCAAAGTTGGAATTCCAACCTTGGATTCAAGACTCCAGCGCAATTTAGGTTGGCGAAAAAGTCAGGAGCTGCAGAGGCTTCTGGCTCAATCACCAAACTGAACCTGAAATGCCA